>CAIRYF010000413.1 GCA_903882725.1 uncultured Simplicispira sp. | reverse complement strand
GGCGAATTCACCGTGCGCCAAGCCAAAGAGCACATGGCGGCGCGCGGTATTCCGGTGCGTTTGTAACTGGCTGCTGGTACCTCGCAGGTTGGGTGAGCGCAGCGCAGCCCGATATTTTTGGTCAAATTCGCCTCTAGCCCTTATGCAGCAAGTGCTAGTAGCTATCAAAAAAAACAGCAAATTGCGCGCAGCGTACTGAAATTAAGCACTTGGGCAGGGTTGCCCCCAAGGCAGTGCGGGTGGTGCGCTGGATCAGCGCACCCCTGCATCGACAATTTTTAACCCGCCCGGCGCACCGACGCTAGGCGCTGCACCACGGCCAGCAGACGGTCGATTTCCTCAAAGGTGTTGTAAAACGCCAGCGAGGGGCGCACGGTGGTCTCGACCCCCATGCGGCGCAGGATGGGCTGCGCGCAGTGGTGGCCGGTACGCACGGCAATGCCTTCTTCGTTCAGGGCTTCGCCGACCTCGGCGGTGGTGTAGCCGGCCAGCACAAAAGACATCACGCTGGCTTTGTCGGCAGCCGTGCCAATCAGGCGCACGCCGCGCACATCACCCAAAACCTGCATCCCATACACCAGCAAATCGTGTTCGTAGCGGGCAATGTTCTCGATGCCAATGCGGTTGACGTAGTCAATGGCAGCGCCCAGGCCCACAGCGTCGGCAATGTTGCCGGTGCCGGCCTCGAACTTGTTCGGGATCGGCTGAAACACGGTTTTCTCGAAGGTGACGTCGGCAATCATGTTGCCGCCGCCTTGCCACGGCGGCATATCTTCGAGCACTTCGCGCTTGCCCCAGACGACGCCTATGCCCGTGGGGCCAAACACCTTGTGGCCGGAGAAGACGAAGAAGTCCGCGCCAATGTCTTGTACGTCCACGCGCATATGGGAGATGGACTGCGCGCCGTCCACCAGCACACGGGCACCAGCGCGGTGCGCCAGTTCGACAATTTGCTTGACTGGCACCACGGTGCCCAAGGCATTGGATACCTGCGTGACCGAGACCAGCTTGGTGCGGCTGTTGAGCAGCTTTTGGTACTCATCGAGCAGCACTTGGCCCGAGTCATCGACCGGAATCACGCGCAATTTGGCGCCCTTGGCGGCAGCCAGCTGCTGCCAAGGCACGATGTTGGCGTGGTGCTCCAAGTTGGAAACGATGATTTCGTCGCCCGCGCCAATGTGCTGCGCGCCCCAGCTTTTGGCCACCAAATTGATGGCTTCGGTGGTGCCGCGCACAAAGATGACCTCGTTCACATCTGGCGCGTTGATGAAGGTTTTCACCCGCTCGCGTGCGCCTTCGTAGGCATCGGTGGCGCGGGCGGCCAACTCGTGGGCAGCGCGGTGGATGTTGGAGTTTTCGTGCGCGTAGAAGTAGGCGATGCGGTCGATGACCGATTGCGGCTTGTGCGTGGTGGCGGCGTTGTCGAGCCACACCAGCGGCTTGCCGTTGACGCGCTCTTGCAGGATGGGAAAGTCGCGTCGGATGGCATTCACGTCAAACGGCGGGCGCTGGCCTGCACTTGATACAAAAACAGTAGCATGTGGCGCAGGTTTGGCGGGGGTTACATAACCATTTGGCAATACAACCGAGTCAACAAAGTAGTACTTTGGCTCGGATGAAATGACGCCAGCAGGCGTCGTTGCTGGGCGTGTCGGCGCTGCACTGCCCAAGGCAGAAGGCGCAGCACTGGGCGCCAAAGCCGCTGGCACAAAGTCCTCACCGATCGGTGCGGCCAGCGGCAAACCACCGGCTGACGGGTGGCCCAAGCTGTCGCTCACAAAGTAAAACGGCGAGGCACTGCCCGTTGCGGGGTGGCGCATGGCTTCAGGTACGCCCAGCACGCCGCTGCCAAAACGCGGCTCATAGGCAGGTAACTGCGTGACGACGTTGTCGGGCAGACCATTGCCCGCCGCGGCATGGGGCAGCAAGGCAGGCGCGCGGTGGGCCAGCGACAGTACCGGCGTCGGCGAGGCTGGCAGCAAGTTGGTGCCAGGCACCTGCCCTTGTGGAATCGGCGTGCCGGGCACGCCGGGGCCAAAACCGGCCGGGCTGACCAGCGGCGAACCGGCCGGCGCAAGACTGACCGGCGCTTGCACGCCCGCCGCTCTGGCTTGCTCACCTGGCAGCGCGCCAAACAGTGCAGAAGCCATGCTGGCGAGCAAGGCCGGGTCAAACGGGGGCTGCGCCCCGGAGGTGGGGATGAAACCGGAGGTACTCACAGCGGCTTACTTGTAGGTGTCGGTGTAGTCGTGGTACTTGCCGATTTCCACGTCGTCCAGCACCGCCACGGCGTCGGGTGTCAGCACCGCCAAAGAGCAGTACAGGGAGATCAGGTAGCTGGAAATGGCTTGGTCGTTGATGCCCATGAAGCGCACCGACAGACCGGGGCTTCGCTCGCCGGCCAAGCCGGGCTGGAACAGGCCGATCACGCCTTGGCGCTTGTCGCCGACGCGGATCAACAAAATTTTGCTCTTGCCGTCGGCCACCGGCACCTTGTCGGAAGGAATCAGCGGGATGCCACGCCAGGTGATGAACTGCGAGCCAAACAAGCTGACAGTGGGCGGCGGCGTGCCACGGCGGGTCGCTTCGCGCGCAAAGGCGGCAATGCCAACCGGGTGGGCCAGAAAAAAGGCCGGCTCTTTCCAGACCTTGGTCAGCAGCTCGTCGAGGTCGTCGGGAGTCGGTGCGCCGGTGAGCGGGAAGATGCGTTGCTCATCGGTCACTTGCGACAGCAGGCCGTAGTCGGGGTTGTTGATGAGTTCGCTTTCTTGGTTTTCCTTGATGGTCTCGATCGTCAGGCGCAGTTGTTCCTTGATCTGGTCGTGCGGGCTGCTGTACAGGTCGGACACGCGCGTGTGTACATCCAAAATCGTGCTGACAGCGTTGAGGAAAAATTCGCGTGGCTTGTCGTCATAGTTGACGAAAGTGCGCGGCAACTGGTTTTCGGATTGGCGCGCCGTGCAGGTGACTTTGATGGACTCTGGGTCTTTCACCGTGTTCAGGCGAAAGATACCTGCCTCCACCGGCACCCACTGCAACAAATGCGTCAGCCAGCGCGGCGAAATGGTCGATAGCTGGGCCGTCGTTTTGGTGGCGTTGGCCAGTTGGCGTGCTGCGTTGTCGCCCAAAGTGGTGTGCGCAAGATGTGGTTTGGTCATGAAAATCTTTGTCGGTAAAAAAAGGGGCATCAACCGTGGGTCAATCACGGGTCAATCGCGGGCAGTATCCGCAGGCTTTAGGCAGCGCTCAACAGGCTATAGCCGCCAACTTGATGCTCTGCACCCGGCGCAGGCGCTCGATCTGCTCGCAGTGGTCGAGCAGCGCGGCGACGTTCATGCCCAGCGCACGGGCCAGCTTGTCGACGGTGACGATGGACACAATGACCTGGCCGCGCTCAATCTCGCCCACATACGAGCGGTTCAGGTTGGCGTGTTCAGACAGTTGCTCCTGCGACCAGCCGCGCGCCTCGCGCAGCTGGCGCACTGCGGTGCCAAACACCGCCACCAGCGTGCTCATGAAAGAGGTAGCAGGGCGCTGCTGGCGGGCGCACGCTGGCTGTTGTGGCGCAGCACCGCCTGGGTCACGCTGACACCGGGTGGCACGCTTTCAGTGATCCAGACATTGCCGCCAATGGTCGCTCCCTTACCCAGGGTGACGCGGCCCAGAATGGTGGCACCGGCGTAGATGACCACGTCGTCCTCGACCACCGGGTGGCGCGGCAGGCCTTTTTGCAGGTTGCCTTCGGCATCGGTCGGAAAGCGCTTGGCCCCCAAGGTGACCGCTTGGTACACGCGCACCCGCTGGCCAATCTCGGCGGTCTCGCCAATGACGACGCCGGTGCCGTGGTCGATGAAGAACCCCGACCCGATTTGGGCGCCGGGGTGGATGTCGATCCCCGTTACGCTGTGCGCCTGCTCGGCCACGATGCGCGCCAGCAAGGGCAGGCCCAGCGTGTACAGCGTGTGCGCAATGCGGTGGTGGATCATCGCCAGAATGCCCGGATAGCACAGCAGCACCTCGTCCACACTGCGCGCCGCCGGGTCGCCTTGGTAGGCGGCCAGCACATCGCTGTCGAGCAGCCGGCGGATGCCCGGCAAAGCGGCGGCAAAGCAGCGCACGGCGTGCGTCGCTTGTTGCGCAATTGCCCTGTCGGCTGGCCGGGTGTGGCGCAACACGTAGGCCAGTTCAAGCCGCGCCTGCGCCAGCAGCGCGTGCAGCGCGGTGTCCAGCGTGTGCCCGACGTAAAAATCTTCACTCTCGTGGTGCAAGTCCAGCGGCCCCAGCCGCATCGGAAACAGCGCCCCTTTGAGCTGCTCGGTGATGTGCGTCAGCGCCTCGCGCGACGGAAACTCGCGCCCGACCGGCTCGCGCGAGCGCCGCTGGGTATCGCGCCATTCGTCGCGCACCCCATGCAGCGCCTGCACGATGTCATGAATCTCAAAGGTTGCCATAACGAGCCCTCAGTCCTGTAGCCAAGGCAGGCCATAAAAGCGCCAGCCGTCCCCGTGGCCGCGCTGCCCCCGAGCATCGGCCTCGCCTTCAAAGCCCTCGAACACGTTGAACACTTGGGTAAAGCCGGCTTTGGCTGCGGCTTGTGCCGCCAGCGCCGAGCGTTTGCCGCTGCGGCACAGCAAAAGCACGATGGCGTCCTTGCCGCCGTGGGGAGTCAGCTTGGCTTCAAGCTCGCGCACAAAGCGCGGGTTGCGGCTCAGTGCCGTGCCCGTGGCCCACGGCACATGCAAAGTGGCGGGAACATGGCCGACAAAATGGCGCTCTTCGGTGGTGCGCACATCGACCAGTTGCGCCAGCCCTTGGCTAAACAAGGCCCACGCCACCTGCGGCATGACCCCACCGGCATAAGGCAAGTGGCTGGTAACGGCCTCCGTGCGGGCCTGTTGCAGCACGGCGGGAAGGGGATTTTCAGCAATTTCTGTGGACATTCAATGGTCTCCGTAGGTGCTTTGTGGCAATAAGCACGCAATCTAAGACCATTGGCTTAATCTTCAAAAGAATAAAAAGAGGATTTCAAACAATAAAAAAATCTTATGAAGTGAATAAGGATCAGAGCCTTATCGGGTTTATTTTTAAGAAAAATAGGCCTTCAGCCCTTACGCAGCAAGCGCTTATAGCTATCAAATTAATATCTTTAACGCGCTATTTCCTCGCGCACGGCGGCCACTTGGCGGCGCGATACCGCCAGCAATTCACCCAAGCCGTGCAGACGCACCGCCCAGCCTTCGCCCTCCTCGGGGTCGTAGTGCTTTTCTAGCGCACGCACCGCACGGCGGGCAACCAATGTGTTGCGGTGGAGGCGCAAAAACTCGACCGCGTAGCGCGCCTCCAAATCGTTGAGCGTGCCGTCCAAGATGTAGCTGCGCGCGGCGGTGCGCACGGTGATGTACTTTTGCTCGGCCTTGAAATACAGCACCTCGGCCAGCGGCACGCGCTCGGTGCGGCCACGGTCTTGGATGAGCAGCGTCTCGCCAGGCACGTGCATTGCGGCCGATGCCAGGCCCAGTGCGACTGGCGTAGTGCGCTGCGCTTTGGCCAGCGCTTGCTGCAAGCGCTCGCGGCGCACCGGCTTGGTCAGGTAATCCACTGCATCCAGCTCAAACGCACTCAGTGCGTGGTCGGCGTGCGCGGTGACAAAAACAATGGCTGGCGGATACGCCAACGCGCGCAGGCTGTGCGCCAAGGCCAGGCCGTTCTGGCCGGGCATATGGATGTCCAGCAGCACCACATCGCAGGCTTGCCCACCAGTGGGATCCAGCCAGGCCAGCGCTTGGGCGGCGGTGGCGGCTTCTGCAACGTGGTGGCGTGGTTTGTCGCCGGGGCTGCCACTGTCGGCCAACAGGGTGCGCAAGCGGCTGCGCGCCAAGGCTTCGTCGTCAACGATGAGGATGTTCATGGGACTTTACTGTGGTGGTTTTTTCCAGTGGTGGCGCGGGCAAGGTCATGCGCACTTGGTACAGGCCGTCTTGCAAGCTGGCGCTGAACTCGCACTGCACATCGTGCAGCAGCGCCAAGCGCGCGCGCACATTGGCCAGCGCGATGCCGTGGCCGGTGGCGCAGGCACCCTCGCGCTCGCTGGTGCCCGGCACGGTGTTGGTGATGCGCACCAGCACCCGACTGCCGCGCCGCTGGGTTTGTACGCACAACTTGCCGCCGTGTGGGCTGGGTTCAACGCCGTGCTTGACGGCGTTTTCAACCAGCGGTTGCAGCAACAGGGGCGGCAGGCGCGCCCCGTCGGCACGCGGATCGAGCTGCCACTGCACTTGCAGGCGCGGGCCAAAACGCACTTGTTCGATGTGCAAATAGCGCCGCGCCAACGCGATTTCTTCGCCCAGCGTGACCGCCTCGCCCTGTTCCATCAGCGCATGGCGAAACAGGTCGCTCAGGTCTTCTAGCAGCGACTCGGCCTGCGCGGGCTCCTCGCGCACCAAAGCGATAGCACTGTTGAGGGTGTTGAACAAAAAGTGTGGCCGGATGCGCGATTGCAGCTCGGCCAGCCGCGCTGTGGTGGCCGCTGGCGTGCGGCCCCGGGCGCGCAGTATCAGCGCCGCCACCAGCGCCGCTGCCAGCAACGCACCGCTGGCACTGCTGGCCCACCATGGTGCCTGCACAGCCAGCACACCGGCCAGCACCAGCATGGTGCAGGCGTACAGACCTGCTAACGCCCCCAACGCCACGCCCGCCACGTACTGGCCGCGTGTGCCAAGGCGTTGCAGCAGCGTCTTCATGCTGCACGCGGCGATCAACCATGCCAGCGTGGCCGGTAATGCGCCACCGGTCAGCAACGCCAACCGGGCCAGCCAGTCCAGTGGTGTCTCAGCGCCGTACATGGCACCCACGCCCAGCACGGTTTCGACAAACAACACCGCCCGCAGCACCACACCAACTTCGCAGGCGTCAAACACCAACGCGCGGCGCGCAATGCTGCTCACTTTGGCGCTGCGGGGCGGGGTCGATAAAATTTGCGGGTTTTGCATTGCGGCATCCGGGCGTTCCGGGTGTCTGTTTCACCGGATTATTGCCACACCATGCCTACCAGCTCCCACAGTCCCAGCGCATCGCCGTCCCACAACCAGCTCGATACCAAGGCACAGGCTTGGTCAGCACTTTTTTCCGAGCCGATGAGTGACTTGGTCAAGCGCTACACCTCCAGCGTGTTTTTTGACAAACGCCTGTGGGCAGCCGACATCGCCGGTAGCTTGGCGCACGCTGAGATGCTGGCCGCGCAAGCCATCATTGGCCACGACGACCACGCCGCCATCCAAAAAGGCATGGCACAAATCACGCAAGAGATTGCATCGGGCGTGTTTGACTGGAAGCTGGACCTCGAAGACGTCCATCTGAACATCGAAGCGCGCCTGACGCAGCTGGTGGGCGACGCTGGCAAGCGCCTGCACACTGGCCGCAGCCGCAACGACCAAGTCGCTACCGACGTGCGCCTGTGGCTGCGCGGGGAAATTGATTTGATTGCCAATTTGCTGGTCGAGCTGCAACAAGCTTTGGTGGCCACGGCGGCACAGAACGTCGATGTCATCTTGCCCGGCTTTACGCATTTGCAAGTGGCGCAGCCGGTCAGCTTTGGCCACCATTTGCTGGCCTATGTCGAAATGTTTGCCCGCGACGGCGAGCGCATGCAGGATGTGCGCCGCCGCGTTAACGTGCTGCCGCTGGGCAGTGCGGCGCTGGCTGGCACCACCTACCCGCTGGATCGCGAGCGCGTGGCGCGCACGCTGGGCATGGTCGATGAGAGCGGTCAAGCGATGGTCTGCCAAAACAGCTTGGACGCCGTCAGCGACCGCGATTTTGCGATTGAATTCACCGCCGCCGCCAGCCTGTGCATGGTTCACATCTCGCGCCTGAGCGAAGAGCTGATTTTGTGGATGAGCCAAAACTTTGGCTTTATCAACATTGCCGACCGCTTTACCACCGGCTCTTCCATCATGCCGCAGAAGAAAAACCCCGATGTGCCCGAGTTGGCACGCGGCAAAACCGGTCGCGTCGTCGGCCACCTGATGGGCTTGATCACGCTGATGAAGGGCCAGCCCCTGGCCTACAACAAGG
>CAIRYF010000412.1 GCA_903882725.1 uncultured Simplicispira sp. | reverse complement strand
GCCCGGCTTCATTTCTAATTCCCTCGAATTCGGGGGAATTAAAACCTGGGTTGTTGAGCTGCTCCCATAAGCCTAGGAACAACACGGTGTCTGTGTTCTTGAGCCACTGCTCGATAAGCGCACTACCGCCATCGAAGTGCTTCACCATATCTGTCAGCGAGATGTAGTCCTGCTCATGGCGGGTGGCAACGGTAACGGCAGACCCCTTGACGTTGATGATGCGGTTCTTCATTGAAGGCTCCATTGAATCGTGAATATGGCGGTGGTCCGCATTTTTCGGTCAAGCCTTGATTCCAATGCCTCAATCAGCTTGTTGCGCTGCCCATCGATTTCATCCTGCCGATCAAATATCTTGCGGCGCAACTGGTTGCGTTTGTTTTCTAGTTCACGCTGGCGCTTTTGGCACTGCAGTTTTTCTTCCAGCGTAGCGGCTACGGTGGCGGTGCGGCGCACATCTTTGATTTCGCGGTCCAGCTCTTTGACTTCGTTTTCCAGCCCAACTTTCAGGTCGTCCGCCCACGCGTCTAGCTTTTGCACTTCGGTATCAAAGTAGCCCAGGTTGCGCGTATTCACCGTGGCAAGTTGTTCATGCTCCAGCCGCTTGAGGTCGTCATCCAGTGCGGCGGGGGGGTGCATGAGCAAATCTGCCTCCAGCACTTCTGCGGGCAAGCACAGCAGCTTGCGTGCATCTTCTTCGTGCAGGGCTTGTCCAGCATCGGTTACACCGGCCAGTAACAAATAGTCTTCCACCATGCCCAATGCGTCTACCGATAACACGCTGAGACACAGCCATCCGCTTTGCCCACGCAGTACTTGCATGGTGGACACTTTGGCACCGTAGCCATCGTAGTTAAACCGCAGCCGCGCCACGGGCAGGGTGCGAACCTTGGCTTGGTCGATCAAGGCTTGGGCCAACGGGTGGCCGGTGCGGTAGAGGTGGGCATCGCCGCTGCGGCGAGGCAACTCGTAGCGGCCTAGGGGCGCATCACCCGGCGTCAACTCAGCGGGAGTTTGCCGGAGGGTGAAGCCTTCGTGGTTAAAGTCCGCTTGGTCTTGCAACTCAGCGTGGGTCAGATCCATCAGCAAGTGCTCGTAACGGCTGCGGGCGCTTTTGCTCTCGGTTTGACGTACCTTCAGTTTGTCTTGCACTGCTTCGTCAAAGTTCTCCAGCAGCAGTTGCCGGGTTTTGAGCATGGCGGCGTTGATCTCACCAGACAGGTCAAGCTGTAGCTGCTTGAAAGAGGTTTCAATCTCCTGCGGATTGCGGCAGGTTTGGTAGATCTCGGCAATGCGGCGTTCAAAGTCCACGCCGCTGCCAATGGTGCCCAGCACTTCGTCGCTAGCACCAAACACGCCTTCAAACAACTGGAATTTTTGCGCCAGCAATTCATACACACGCTGGTCTGCCGGGTTGCTGTGGTCAATGAAGTTGACCACCACCACGTCGTGCTTCTGGCCGTAGCGGTGACAGCGGCCAATGCGCTGCTCAATGCGCTGGGGGTTCCACGGCAGGTCGTAGTTGATGACCAGTGAGCAAAACAGCAGGTTGATGCCCTCGGCCCCGGCCTCGGTGGCGATCATGATCTGGGCTGAATCCCTAAAGTGCTCCACCAACGCGGCGCGGGTGTCGGCCGTGCGGGAGCCGGTGATGCGGTCGGTGCCTGCATGGCGTTGCAGCCAGGCTTGGTAGATGCGGGTGGCTTGTTCGCTGGTATTGGTGCCGTTGAACAAGACGGTTTGGCCTGCGTAGTCGCTTTGTTCCAGCAAGCCCAACAAGTAGTCTTGCGTGCGGCGCGATTCGGTGAAGATGAGCGCTTTTTTGGCGGCACCCAATTTCTCCAGCTCGGCAAAGGCTTTGCCCAGTGCTATCAATAGCGCTTGGCCTTTGGCGTTGTCGCGTATGGTGGTGGCAAGGCGCTGGAATTCGCGCAACTCGGCAATCTCTTCCACAACGCTGGCAAGCGGGGCGGCGGCTGCTTCGTCTTCTTGCTCTGACCACTCGTCTTCGGTTTCATCCAAAGATTCGTAGTCTTTGTCGAGCGTGTCGGTGAGTTCTTCCGTGGGCGTATTGCTGGACTCTGCACCCAGCTTGTCTTGCAGGCGCTGCGCCATGGTGCCCAGTGCGCCGCCAATGGCGTAGCTGCTGGACGCCAGCAGCTTCCACAACACCAAGGAAATCAGTTGGCGCTGCCCCGACGGCAGCGCGTTAAGCGCTGGGCGGCGCAGGTAGTCGGCCACCATCTCGCGCAGGGTCTGCTCGTCTTGCGACGGGGTGAACTGCTCCACCATGGGGATGCGCTTGGTGTACGAGATATAGGGCTGCACCTGGCGGCGCAGGGTGCGTATGCACACGGTTTGCAAGCGCGCACGCAGCTTGACAACGGTGTCGGGATTGCCGAGTGAGCCAAACTGGTCGCGAAAGCTGGGCAAGTCACCAAACACACGTTCATCCACCAAGCTGACCAAGCCATACAGCTCCAGCAACGAGTTTTGCAGCGGCGTAGCAGTGAGCAACACCTTAAAGGCATGGGCCAGCGCGTCTTTCAGGGCTTTGCCGATGACGTTGCTGGGTTTGTAGACGTTGCGCAGGCGGTGTGCTTCGTCCATCACCACCAAGTCCCATGGCACACGCCGCAGGTCTTCGGCCTTGGTCTTGGCAAACTGGTAAGAGCAGATGAGCACATGACTCGCTTGCTCAAAAGGCTGCTTGTTGCCGTCCTTCACCAGCTCTTTGTAGCTTTTGGCTTCCAAGATAAGCGCTTGCAGGCTGAACTTGTCTTGCAGTTCTTGGTGCCATTGCTTGCGCAAGTTGGCAGGCGTGATGATAAGGATGCGGCGCTTGCGCTCGGCCCAGCGCTGCGCGATGACCAAACCTGCTTCAATAGTCTTGCCCAGGCCCACTTCGTCCGCCAGGATCACGCCCTTGGACAGAGGACTTTGAAAGGCAAACAGCGCTGCTTCAACCTGATGCGGGTTCAGGTCTACCTGCGCATCCACCAGGGTGGATGCCAGCAGGTCGGCCGAATCTGCGCCCATGCGGCGCGACAGAAGCCACGCTATGTATTGGGATTGGTAGGGGGTGGGAAATTTCAGCACAGCGTGTTTTTTTGAAGATTATGGCTCTACGGGTGGTTTCAAAATTCCGGGCGATATAGGACGGACAGATGGTTCTTCAGAGTTCGCAGCGTGGAAAGTGCGCACTCAAGGCTGACGTTCCAAGCTACGACATCCTGCGCCACAACGGCCTGCCCATTGGCAAGCGCGACTTCATGGGCGCTTACTGAGCTGGGCATGGGGGTTGCGCAGGGCCATCCGACGCAAATTTGCATCAAAACACGCTGTAGCGCTTGCTGCATAAGGGCTACAGCTGGTTTTGATCAAAATCGCGGCAAGCAACTGCGTGGGTTTTGAGCCAGTCTTTCAGCGCCGCATCCGCGCGCGTTTGGATGACAAAGCAGAATAAATTTTGCCACCTTGGTAGCGGCGACATAAACTCAATGTATGCCTTTATTGCCTATTTCATCTCGTTGGTATCTTCAGTTTTTTTTAGCTGCCATCTCAGTTTTATGGGGCGTGTGGCCTTTGCGTGTACACGCGCTGGATGCGGTAACTCTTCAGCTTAAATGGAACCATACTTTTCAATTTGCCGGCTATTATGCAGCAAAAGAAAAAGGCTATTATAGTAATGCTGGGCTGAATGTAAGCTTTCAAGAGGCCCAGCCAGGCGATGATCCACTAAAAAATGTGCTTGATGGAAAAGCGCATTATGGCGTTAGTAATAGCAGCCTTATTCTTGCACGCAATGCGGGATTTCCAGTGGTGGTGTTGGCAGCTATCTTTCAGCATTCGCCAGTAGTTTTGCTTGCCCGTTCGCAGGGGCCTGTTCAAGGAATTCATGATTTGGCTGGCAAGCGTTTGATGATTGAGCCGCAGTCTGATGAATTATTCGCCTATCTTAAACAAGAGGGCATTCCACTTGATAGCATTGAGCGTGTAGAGCATAGCTTTGAAACAAAAGACCTGATCGATGGCAAGGTAGATGCCATTTCTGCTTATGTTACCAATGAGCCTTATTTTTTAGATAAGGCTGGATTTAAATATCATACCTACACCCCGCGTTCTGTAGGTATTGATTTTTATGGCGACAATCTATTTACCACCGAGCAAGAATTAAAAAACCATCCGGCCAGGGTTAAGGCATTTCGTGAGGCTACTTTGCGCGGCTG
>CAIRYF010000411.1 GCA_903882725.1 uncultured Simplicispira sp. | reverse complement strand
TGGCCCGCATCCAGGGCAGCACGAGTTATGACGACCTCAAGTCCACCCAGTTGGTGATTGAGGCGGCGACCGAGAACCATGAGCTCAAGGTCAAAATTTTGAAGCAGCTCGACGGCATGCTGCCTGGGAATGTGATCATCGCGTCCAACACGTCGTCGATCTCGATCACCCAGCTGGCCGCCGCCACACAGCGCGCCGACCGTTTCATTGGCATGCACTTCTTCAACCCCGTGCCGATGATGGCTTTGGTGGAAATCATTCGCGGCCTGCAAACCAGCGACGCCACGCACGACGCGGTAAAAGCGCTGGCCATCAAGCTGGGCAAGAGCCCGATCACCGTCAAAAACAACCCCGGTTTTGTCGTTAACCGCATCTTGGTGCCGATGATCAACGAAGCCTTCTTCGTCCTGGCCGAAGGCTTGGCCACCCCTGAAGACATCGACGCGGGCATGAAGCTTGGCTGCAACCAACCGATTGGCCCGCTGGCGCTGGCCGACATGATTGGCCTGGACGTGTGCCTGGCGGTGATGGACGTGTATATCGCCGAATTCAACGACAGCAAATACCGCCCCGCGCCGCTGCTGAAAGAAATGGTCGCCGCCGGCCGCTTGGGCCGCAAAACTGGCCGTGGCGTGTACCAGTACTAAATTTTTAAGGCTTTAAGCCCAGCTAAAACAAAGCCGCAGCCCACGCACTGCGGCTTTTTTGTGGCCTGTCCAGACACCTAACTTACTATTAATTTAATAGCTACTAGCACTTATAAACAAAGGGCTAACGGCCTATTTAACTGCTTTTAACGCATTGAGCCCGTATCTGCTGGCGCGCCGCTTGTGGTGGCTCAATATCCCCGGAAATCAGACACTGCGGCGCGCCACTTTTCCCTCGTCAGGTGCATGGATTCATAGACTGGCTCAAATGCAATGCCTTGCAAAACACGCCCGTGCGCCAAGTCGTTTCTCTGGCGAAACAGCTCCAGCAGACGGGCCAAATGTTGACGCAGCCATCGGTTGTTGCGTTCAGCGGCCATCCAGCCTTCAAGAATACTGGTGAGAGAGACGTGCGCGTTATTGGCCGGCGCGCGCAGCTTGCGAAAACGATCTTGATGCGCCTGCCCAAAACCACCGTTGCTGCGCCATTCAAAATCACGTCGAACCCCGCCCTCACAGGCAGCAAAGAGCGCCAGTGCTGCAAACATCTCATGCTTGGCCGCCTGCTTGCGATAGTAGGTTTTCCACTGCGCTTGGGTCATACCAAACAGTTCGTCCAACGTGGCATCGCTCAGAGCAGCACCGCAGCGAATCGCCTCGCGCAAGCCGAACAAGCCATCTTTGGTGGCGACGTACCAGTTCAGCGCCCCATCAATGTCCGGAAAAACGGGCGAAGTCATGCGCGACCGAGCAGCAATTCCAGCATCTTGGCCAAACCTTCGTCATCTAAGCGAAAACCGCCCCGACTGGACTTGTCTGGATAGGCCGACCACCCCCATTCGCGTTGGTATGAAGGCGTGTGATCTTCAGGATCGTGAAATGCTTGGCTATCGACAGCAATCAGCTTCACCTCACCGCACGGCCCGATGGCATCAACGCGCCCATAGCCGCCGATAATGACGCTGGCAATAGGCACAAACTGAATTTTTGCCGCCCCAATCTTCACCTCAAGCCCTGGCGCGTCATAGTCGCCCAAGGCTTCCTCAGTGAGGTGGTGGTGCGTTGTGACCATCTGCGCAGACGGAACACCCGCATCAGCCAGTGAGGTGCGCAACTGGTGCATCAGCTGCTCCAAAACCGACAGCCACTTGCGCTTGCGCTTGCCCCAATCCACAGACTGGGCGGCCATCTGGGCGGCTTTGGCCTGATGCTGGCTTACCAGCATTTGCAAATTCGTCATTTAAAAACTCCGTATGGGGTGAGGACTACAACCCGATTTAACCTTTAATTGGCATCGGCCCTCCATAGCGCAATGGTCTATGGTGCCACCATGCCGCAGTCTATGCACGCGCTGCGCGCTAGGGCGACAATGGCCCCCATGCAACCGACCACCAACGCCCCCCACTTGCCGCAGCACCCCTTTGCCCGCCTGACCCCGGACGCGGTACTCGACGCGCTGGCCAGCGTCGGCCTGTACGGCGATGGCCGGTTGATGGCGCTGTCGTCTTACGAAAACCGCGTCTACCAAGTCACGCTCGAAAGCGGCGAGCGCGTGGTCACCAAGTTCTACCGCCCAGAGCGCTGGAGCACGGCGCAAATCCAAGAAGAACACGCCTTTGCCGCCGACCTGATGGCAGCCGAAGTGCCTGCCGTCGGCCCGCTGGTGCTGGGTGAAGACGGGCAAACGCTGCACCCACACGGCAGTTTTATGTTTTCGGTCAGCCCATGGCGCGGCGGACGCCAGCCCGAGCTGGACGACTTTGAAGTGCTCGAATGGATTGGCCGCTTTTTGGCGCGCATCCACACCGTAGGCAGCGCCAAGCCGTTTGCACACCGCCCAACGCTGGACTTGCACAGCTACGCCAGCGAGCCGCACGACTGGCTGCTGGCGCACGACATCATTCCGCTGGATATGCAGTCAAGCTGGCGCAGCGCCTGCGAGCAAGCCCTGTCGCTGATTGGCGGCCACGGCCACACGGCACACGGCCCCGACCGCCTGCACCTGAAAGACGCCACCATGCTGCGCCTGCACGGCGACTGCCACCCCGGCAACATTTTGTGGACACCGCTGGACGAATGGGGGCGCGGCGGCCCGCATTTTGTCGACTTGGACGACGCACGCATGGGCCCGGCAGTGCAAGACCTGTGGATGCTACTGTCGGGCGAGCGGCCCCAGCGCACACACCAACTGGCGGCGCTGGTCGATGGCTACGAGCAATTTCGCCCGTTCGACCGGCGCGAACTGGCGCTGATTGAGCCACTGCGCACGCTGCGCCTGATCCACTACAGCGCCTGGCTGGCGCGGCGTTGGCAAGACCCAATTTTTCCGATCAACTTTCCGGGGTTTGCCTCCAGCGACTACTGGCAAGGCCAAGACAATAAGCTGCACGAGCAAAACGAGGCCATGCAAGAAGAACCGCTGATGGTGTAGCTGATGAGGTAAAACCACTGACCCAAAAACAAAAAAACCCGGCGCGCAGGCCGGGTTTTTTTGTGGGCGCTAAAAGCGCGCCAATAGCTTCTTGAGATTATTTCTTAGAAGCTTTTTTGATAGCTGCAGCGCCGCTGTCTAGCGCGGTTTCCAGCGAGCTTTCGATTTTGGCAACTGCGTCCTTCATGCCCTTGGTCAGGCCAGCAATGGCTTGGGGAGCTGGGCAGGCTTTTTCCATGGCGTCAACGCTGGTGTTGAACTGGGCCACGCCCAAAGCGGTGACGTCTTTGAGGTTTTGCGTTGCCAAAGCAATGCTGCTTTCAGCCGATGCCTTCATGGCTTCAAAAGCGGCTTGTGGCTCTTTCACGCCTTTGAAGGACTCCATGGTTTGCGTCATCGACGCTTGAGCGGCTTGGGCTTGCTTTTGAGCCAGATCGCCCCAAGCCTTGAGGTTTTCCATCATGGGCTTGAAGGCTTCTTGCGCAGCAGCAGGGTTAAATTTTTTGGCGCTTTCTTGCATAGTCTTGGCGGCGTCGGCGAATGCAGTGTTGTTCATCATGGTGTGTTTCCTTAAAAATGTTGCAGTGCAGCAATTATGCAGTGTTTAACAGCAAATAGCAATTTTTTTTGATGGCAATGA
>CAIRYF010000410.1 GCA_903882725.1 uncultured Simplicispira sp. | reverse complement strand
GGCCTCGACATCGTCTTTGTCAAACTGGCTGACCGCCGAGTCGCTGCCCGGTTGCTGGTAGAGCGGGCAAAAATCGGTGAGCTTGCCCGGGGCGATGAGCACGCCGCCGGCATGCATCCCCACGTTGCGGGTCAGTCCCTCGAGTTTGCGGGCCAGTTCGAGCAAGGTTTTGACGTCCTCTTCCTGCGCTTCGCGCTGGGCCAGCAAGGGTTCGGTTTCGCTGGCGTAAATCGTTTTGTCGTCCTTCTTGCGCTCGGCCGCAGGCGGGGGCAATTGCAAGGTCACTGAGGTGCCGGGCTTGTTGGGAATGAGCTTGCTGATGGTGTCGCAAAAGTTGTAGCCCAGATCCAGCACCCGCCCGACATCACGAATGGCCGCACGGGCCGCCATGGTGCCAAAGGTGACGATTTGGCTGACCGCCTCTTTGCCGTATTTGTCTTTGACGTAATCGATGACCCGGTCGCGGTTGCTTTGGCAAAAGTCGATGTCAAAGTCGGGCATGGACACCCGCTCGGGGTTCAGAAAGCGCTCAAACAGCAGCTTGTATTCCAGCGGATCGAGGTCAGTGATCTTCAATGCATACGCTACCAACGAGCCCGCCCCAGAGCCACGCCCCGGCCCAACCGGGCAACCATTGTTTTTAGCCCACTGAATAAAGTCACCGACGATCAAAAAGTAGCCCGGAAAGCCCATCTTCAAAATCGTCGTTAACTCAAACTCCAGCCTCTCCAAGTAGAGTGGGCGCTGTTCGTTGTATTTTTCTTCATTCGAGTACAGATGGCGCAGGCGATTTTCCAACCCTTCTAGCGACACATGGCGAAAATATTCATCTACCGACAACACCACACCGTTGACCGGCGGAATCGGAAAATTGGGCAGCTGCGGTTTGCCCAGCACCAACGTCAAATTGCAGCGCCGAGCAATCTCGACCGTGTTATCCAAGGCGGTTGGCACATCAGCAAACAACGCCTGCATCTGCGCACTGGACTTGAAATACTGCTCGCGCGTGAAGCGGCGCACGCGGCGCGGGTTGGCCAGCATTTCGCCTTCGGCAATGCACACGCGTGCTTCGTGCGCTTCGTAGTCGTCTTCAGCGGCAAACTGCACCGGGTGCGTAGCGACCACGGGCAAACCCAGGCGCGCCGCCAGTTGCACGGCGGCCACCACATGGCTTTCGTCGTCTGGGCGACCAGCACGCTGCAGCTCGATATAGAAACGCTGCGGAAACAAAGTCGCCAAACGCTGCGCCAGCGCGTCGGCACCAGCCACATCGCCACGCACCAGCGCTTGGCCTACCGGCCCTGCTTGCGCGCCGGCCAGCACGATCAGCCCTTCGCCCAGCTCTTGCAACCAGCCCCAGGTACATACCGCCTGCGCTTTGACCATGTTGCTTGTCCATGCACGCGCCAACAGCTCAGACAAATTTAGATAGCCCTGCGCGTCCTGCACCAGCAAGATGAGGCGCGACGGCGCAGCGCTGCCCTCGGCTTCGAACAAAATTTCGGCGCCCAGCAGCGGTTTAACGCCTTTGCCGCGCGCTGCTTTATAAAACTTAATGGCACCAAACAGGTTATTGAAATCGGTGATGGCCAAGGCTGGCTGGCCGTCAGCGGCAGCCGCTTGGGCGGTATCGTCGATGCGATTGGTTCCGTCAACGACGGAAAACTCGGTGTGCAGGCGCAGGTGAACAAACATCGTGCCATTGTAGAAAGGCCACCGCTACAATCGTTTTTCCGGCTCTCGCCCGTCTGACTGACCCTTCCCATGCCTTTTACTGCCAGAAAACTGCCTGCCATGCTGCGTGCGCCCTTTGCGATTTATCCTGCCGTACTGGCAGCCTGCGTGCTTGCAGCAGGCTGCTCCAGCACCCCCGAAGACAAAACCGCCGGCTGGACGCCCGAGCGCATCTACTCCGAAGCACGCGAAGAGCTTTCTGGCGGCAGCTACGACAAAGCTGTGCCGTTGCTCGAAAAACTCGAAGGCCGTGCCGCCGGTACGCCACTGGCGCAGCAGGCCCAGCTCGATAAAGCCTACGCACACTACAAAGGCGGCGAAAAAGCCCAGGCCATCGCCGCCCTTGACCGCTTCATGAAACTGCACCCGGCCAGCCCAGCGCTGGATTACGCGCTGTACCTGAAGGGCTTGGTCAACTTCAACGACGAATTGGGTATGTTTGGCTGGCTGTCGCGCCAAGACCTGTCCGAGCGCGACCAAAAAGCCGCTAAAGACTCTTTTGAGTCCTTCCGCGAACTATCAACCCGCTTTCCCGAGTCGCGCTATGCCAACGATGCCCGCCAGCGCATGACCTACATCGTCAACTCGTTGGCACAGTACGAAGTCCATGTAGCGCGTTACTATTTTCAGCGCGGCGCTTACGTGGCCGCCATCAGCCGCGCCCAAACGGCGCTGGCCGATTACCAAAACGTCCCTGCCCAAGAAGAAGCGCTGTACATCTTGGTCAAGTCGTATGACGCCTTGGGCATGACCCAACTGCGCGATGACACCCAGCGCATCATCGACGCCACCTATCCCCACGGTGCGGCAGGTCTCAAGGACAAGGGCGATCCGTGGTGGAAGGTGTGGTGAGCAACGCCAACGCTTATAAAACTCTTGCGCGGTGCGAGTGCCGATAATACGGGCTGTTTTGCTGCGCATCGACGCAGCATATTGTCTCCAACCAGCGCCCGTCGTATGTCCAAACCATTTCGCCTTACTGCTTCCACTGGCATCCACAAAGGAGACCGTGCGTATCAGCAAGATCAAGTGGCTTTGCTGTCACACCAGCGCTTTAATGGCTGCGTGTTGAGCGTGCTGGCCGATGGCATGGGCGGGCGCAGCGGCAG
>CAIRYF010000409.1 GCA_903882725.1 uncultured Simplicispira sp. | reverse complement strand
GAGATTTTTGACGACTGCGAAGTGGCGATCCGGGTGGAAGCCGGCCAGTGGTGAACAGCAGCAAGAGCTTTGCTGCAAGCGCACTGGTGCGACGATAATTCGGACATGCCCAAGCTCTACGAATACTTTGGCCTCATCGTAATGTTCTACTCGAACGAACATGAGCCGGTGCACGTGCATGGCAAATGCGAGGGGCGCGAAATGCGAGCTGAACTAACCATTGTCAATGGTATCGTCAGTGGCATTCAATACACTGCTGCTGAGGGTCGTCGTCCTTTGCAGGAAAATGAGCTGCGTTATTTTCAGGAAGTTGTCGTGGCACGGGCGAATGACATCGTGGCGAAGTGGATCGATTTTTTCGTCATGCACAAACCTATCCAGTCCGAACGTATCACTCGGAGATTGAAATGATTCCAGCCATCATCAACATCATGTCGGCCGAGCTGGTGAGCCAATACCAGATTCGCCTGACCTTTGACGACGGGACACGGCAAGAGGTGAACTTCAAGCCCTTTCTGACAGCCAGTGTCCACCCCGAAATTCGCGCATGGCTTGATCCTCAACTTTTCGATAGCTTTCGCATCGAATACGGTGAGCTGGTGTGGGGCGATTACGCGCTGTGTTTTCCGGTAGCGGATCTGTATCGCAACCGCATAGGCACGCCATCGCTGCTTGAAGCAGCTTGATTTACACCAGGTCGAACTTGCGGCCCGCACTTACGCGTTGGCGGTTGGCTGGATAATTGCGTACATGAACACCATCTGGAATGAACCTGAAGCCGATGCCTTGAACGATACCCGCGACAAGGCCACCAAGATCGAACGCGAAACCCACAAGCTGGAAAAGCGCCTGTGCCGCGAAACTGGCAAAGCCATCGTGCAATACAACATGATTGAGGACGGCGACAAAGTCATGGTGTGTATGTCGGGCGGCAAGGACAGCTACACGCTGCTGGACATCTTGCTCAAGCTCAAAGCGCGCGCGCCGATCCACTTTGACCTGATTGCCGTCAACCTCGACCAAAAGCAGCCCGGCTTTCCTGAGCACGTGCTGCCCGATTATTTGAAAAGCACCGGCGTGCCGTTTCACATCGAAAACGAGGACACCTACAGCATCGTCAAGCGCCTGATTCCCGAGGGCAAAACCACTTGCAGCCTGTGCAGCCGCCTGCGCCGGGGGATTTTGTACCGCGTCGCCGACGAGCTGGGCGCCACAAAAATAGCGCTGGGCCACCACCGCGACGACATTTTGCAAACGCTGCTGCTGAATATGTTTTTTGGCGGCAAGCTCAAATCCATGCCACCCAAACTGGTCAGCGACGATGGCAAGCACGTGGTGATTCGCCCGCTGGCGTTGGTCGCCGAAAAAGACGCGGCGCGCTGGGCGCAGCACCGCAACTTTCCCATCATTCCGTGCAACCTGTGCGGCAGCCAAGAGAACCTGCAGCGCAAGCAAGTCGGCGAAATGCTGCGCGACTGGGAAAAACGTTTTCCGGGGCGCATTGACAATATGTCTAACGCACTGCAAAACGTCGTGCCCAGCCATTTGCTCGATGGCGCGTTGTACGACTTCAAAAACGCCCGCGCCACCGGCATTGCCGACGACAACGGCGATAAAGCCTTTGACGCCGAAGAATTTACCGCCCCCAGCCTGCCACTGGGCCACAGCGGGGTGCAGGTCATCCACATGGGCTAAGGGCGGCCAGCGCTATGCAACAAGCCACCCGCATCATTGCCATCCGCCACGGCGAAACCGCTTGGAATGTCGATACGCGCATCCAAGGACATTTGGACATCCCGCTCAATGACACCGGCCACTGGCAGGCACGCCAGCTGGGGCGCGCGCTGGCGCAAGAGCCGGTAACGGCCATTTACAGCAGCGATTTACAGCGCGCCATGGCCACAGCCCAAGCCGTGGCCGACAGCACTGGCGCGCCGCTGCAGCCCGAGCCCAATTTGCGCGAGCGCAGCTTTGGCGCGCTGGAAGGGCGCACTTTTGCCGAAGTCCAGGCCGATCAGCCCGAGATAGCGCAGCGCTGGCGCAAGCGCGATCCGCACTTTGCCCCCGAGGGCGGCGAGTCGCTGATCGTGCTGCGCGCGCGCATCCACGCCACCGTGCAGCGCTTGGCGGCGCAGCACGTCGGCGGTTTGGTGGTGATGGTGGCGCATGGCGGCGTGCTGGATGTGCTCTACCGCATCGCCACCGGCCAAGAGCTGCAAGCGCCGCGCACCTGGCAACTGACCAACACCGCCATCAACCGCCTGCTGTGGACGCCCGCCGGCCTGACGCTGGTCGGCTGGGCCGACACCCAGCACTTGAATGATGCCGGGCGCGACGAGACGACGGCTTAAAAACCAAGGCCCAAACAAGGGCCAGAGGCCAATTTATAGTCAAATCGGCCTCTAGCCCTTATTTTGCTTGCGGTTATAGCTATCTTTTTAGTAGTAAAAAACACAACTTCAAACGCTGCGCTCCAGCAGCATGGCGTCGCCGTAGCTGAAAAACCGGTACCGCTGCGCCATGGCGTGGCGGTACAGGCCCATCACCGGCGCGTAGCCGGCAAAGGCGCTGACCAGCATCATCAGTGTGCTTTTGGGCAGATGAAAGTTGGTGACCAGCACATCGACCACGGCAAATTTAAATCCCGGCGTGATGAAAATATTGGTGTCGCCCGATACCTCCCCCGAGCGCGCCCACGACTCCAGCGTGCGCACTGTCGTCGTGCCCACCGCCACCACGCGGCCGCCGCGCTGGCGACAGCGCTCTAAAGCGGCCAGCGTGTCCAGTGGGATGTCATACCACTCGTGGTGCATTTGGTGCTCGGCCAGGTTTTCGGTTTTGACCGGCTGGAAGGTGCCCGCGCCGACGTGCAGCGTGACGCTGGCGCGTTCAATGCCGCGTGCGGCCAAGTCGGCCAGCACCGCGTCGTCAAAGTGCAGCGCCGCCGTCGGTGCCGCCACCGCACCGGGGCTGCGGGCAAACACGGTTTGGTAGCGCTCGTTGTCCTCGGCGGCGTCGGGGTCGTGGGCTTGGTTTTGTTGGCGCTCGATATAGGGCGGCAGCGGCAAATGGCCATGGCGCTCCATCAATGCGTGCGGCGTCTCGCCCGCCGGGCCGTGCAGCGCAAAGCGAAATAACGGGCCGTTCTCGTCCGGCCAGCGCCCCAGCAGCAGGGCGTCAAAGCCGCCGCCGCGCCGGCCACCGGCCATGTGGACGACAGCGCCGGGAAGCGGTTTTTTGCTGACCTTCATGTGCGCCACCACTTCATTGCTGTCGCCATCGGTCAGCACGCGCTCAATCAGCAATTCGAGCTTGCCGCCGCTGGCTTTTTCGCCAAACAGGCGCGCTTTGACGACGCGGGTGTCGTTGAACACCAGCAGGTCGCCAGCCCGCAGCAGGCTGGGTAAGTCTTTGAAGATGCGGTTGACCGGCTGCGCGGCGCGCCCGTCAAGCAGGCGCGAAGCGCTGCGCTCGGGCGTGGGGTGTTGGGCAATCAGCTGCGGCGGCAGGATAAAGTCAAAGTCGCTCAGGGTGTAGCTGTGCGTTGTGCTGGCAGGGTGTAAATCAGTAAGGGACATGGGTGCTTGAGGGCTGGACAGGCCCGTGCCAAGAGAAAAAACGGCGCCAGCGATGCCGGTATCCATGGCCGCTGGTGGGTGGGGG
>CAIRYF010000408.1 GCA_903882725.1 uncultured Simplicispira sp. | reverse complement strand
AGATCGAGCGCGTGCGGGCGCTGGCACCCACCGTGCCGCTGCTCATTCCGGGCGTCGGTGCCCAAGGTGGTGACGCCGCCGCCACGGTACGCGCTGGCTGGCGCCCGAACGGACCGATCATCGTCAACTCATCGCGCGCCATTTTGTACGCCAGCAACGGCGCCGACTTTGCCGCCGCCGCCCGCCACGAAGCGACAAAAACGCGCGATATGTTGCAAGCAGCGCGCCCGCTGCGGGCCGCAGAGACCATTAAAAAAGAGAGCTAGTAGCGCACGTATTGATTGGCTTTCAGGCTCTTTTAATACTGAAAGCCAATAAAGACGTGCGCTAGCAGCTATTGTTTTTATGCGGCGCGGGGCGTTTACTGCGCTGCCCGGGCGGCGGTAATTAGACTTCTGACCCGCTGGGCCAGCGCAATGTCACCAGGAGTTTCAGGGTGCCAGGTGTCTACGGGAATGGGGCGATCGTTATCGTCTACCGCCACATACACCGCCACGCAATGCATCACCAAGCGCGGCTGCTGGCTACTCAGGTCGTTGGCGTGTACCTCAATTGCCAGCGCCATGCTGGTGGTGCCGGTGTAGGCCAAGCGCGCTTCCACTTGCACCAACTGACCGGCGTGTACCGCATGGGAAAAAGTCGCGCTACTGATAAACGCCGTCACACACCGGCCACGCGCCCAAGCGCAGCCGCAGGCAAAACCGGCCTCATCCATCCAGCGCAGCAAGGTGCCGCCCCGAATTTTGTCGCGTGACAGCGCGTCAGATTGGTAAGCGAGAAAACGCAAAGTGATAGAGGACATAGCAAAACCTTCAAGATAGGGTTTGAGCGGCTGCTGCATTATTACCAACACAATGCTGACGGACGCAACCTAATGCTGCACCGTCGCGGCGGGAGGTGCGTCAGAATGGCCGCCTTCGATTTCCTTTCCCAAGCCCCTTTCTAGCCTTTCCTACCCTCCATGTCTCTTCTTCACCGCCTCAGTCTGCTGCAAAAATTTCTCATCTTGGGCACCATTGGGCTGCTAATGAGCCTTTTGCCGACTTGGTTGTACGTCAGCGATGCCCTGGTCAACATTGACAAAGCCCGCCATGAAGCGCAGGGCGCTGCGCCGCTGCTGGCGCTCAACAAGGTCGTGCAGTTAATGCAGGTTCACCGGGGCATTTCGATGGGAATGTTGCGCGGTGACGCTGCGTTAACAGCAGCGCGCCCGCCAGTGCGTGACGCCTTGGGCCGCGCCATTCAGGAGGTAGACGCCCAGCTGGCCGCAGCCCCAGCTGTCCCTGCAGCGCAAACCGCCACCTGGTCACAAGCGCGCGAAACGTGGACGGCCCTGGAAAAAGCCGTCGCTGCACGCCAGCTACAGCCGGCGCAAAGCATTGTTCAGCACACGCAGTTGATTGCCAGCGTCATGCAATTGAACAACGCGCTGCTCACTGTCTACGGCCTGCAAACCGACTCTTACGACGACACCCATGCGCTTATCTTGGCCTCGTTGGTACACGCCCCAATGCTGGGAGAAAAACTCGGCGTCATGCGCGCGCAAGGCGTGGGGTTTTTAACGGCGGGCGAACTATCGCCTTACGGCAAAGGCGTGATGCAAACGCTGGTACAGCGCATAGTCGAGCTGCAAAGCGAGGCCTTTCGCAGTTTTGACTATGCGCTACAAAACAACCCCACATTTAGCAGCACGCTGGCTGGCCCACAACAAGCACTGCAAGGCCAAGTTGCTGCAGCGCTGCAGCTGGCCGATCGCGAAATCATGACGCCAGAGACGCTCAAGCTGTCACCAAAAGAGTATTTCGATACTTTTACGCACACCATTGATGCGCTCTACGCCTTCAACGCCCAAGCCATGGGCAGCCTTGACCAAGCCCTGCAAGGCCGTGTGAACCGGCTGCAAAACGAGCTGCTGTGGGTCGCACTGGTGCTACTGGGCACGCTGGCACTCACCTCGATAACTGCGCTGATTTTTGTGCGATCTATCACCCAGCCGCTGGCACAAGCCATTGAGCTGGCTCACGCTGTAGAGCAAGGCGACCTGAGCGGCGCGCCACTGGCGCATGGCTCCAACGAAATGGGACGGCTACTGGCTGTGCTGCAACAAATGCGCGAGCACCTAACCCAGGTGGCCTGCCAAGTGCGCAATGGCGCTGAGAGCGTGGCCGCAGCCAGCACACAAATCGCCCAAGGCAATGCCGACCTATCGGCGCGCACTGAAAGCCAAGCCAGCTCACTGGAACAAACCGCAGCATCCATGGATCAGCTCAGTGCTGCCGTGCGGCAAAACGCCGACAGTGCCGTCCAAGCCAACCAGTTGGCAGAAAACGCCAGCATAGTAGCCAAGCAAGGCGGTCAAGTGGTGGCGCAGGTGGTGGACACCATGCATGGCATCAACGCCTCCTCCAACAAAATCGCCGACATCGTTGGGGTGATTGACTCCATTGCTTTCCAAACCAACATCTTGGCGCTCAATGCCGCCGTCGAGGCCGCGCGCGCTGGCGAACAAGGGCGCGGTTTTGCTGTGGTGGCCTCCGAAGTGCGCAGTCTGGCCGGTCGCTCGGCAGCGGCCGCACGCGAAATCAAAGGCCTGATCAGCGCCAGCGTTGAGCGGGTTGAACAAGGCAGCGCACTGGTCGATCGCGCTGGCATCACCATGACTGACGTGGTCAACGCAATTCGCCGCGTCACTGACATCATGGGCGAGATAAGTTCCGCCAGCCGCGAGCAATCGCAAGGCGTAGCGCAGGTAGGCCAAGCCGTGATGCACCTCGATGAGGTAACGCAGCAAAACGCCTCCTTGGTCGAAGAAATGGCCGCCGCCGCCGGTGGTCTGCGCACCCAAGCGCAAGACTTAGTCAATGTGGTGTCGATATTCAAGTTAAGCGGCTGCCCGATGAGCACCCAGCGTGCATTGGCCTAAACACAGCCTAGGCCAGCAGCGTACCGAAAAATACCTGCACGCCCGCCAGCAGCACCCGGCCTGGCTGCTGCTGGCCTCGCGCCGAGCGCCGTTGATGCTCAGTTGCCTGGAAGCGCTGCTAGAGCACCGGCCTGACGGCGTGCCGTTTGACTACGCCGTGCAAGCGCTGACCGAGATACTGGCAGCGCACGCCAACCAGCCCGACTTTGCTATCGATACCGCCGATATCCCCGCCCAGGCGCGGCGCGAGTTGCGCGACTGGATTCGCCGCGCCTTGGTGACCGAACGCGAAGGCTGCATCCACGAAACGGCAGCCCTCAAAACCGCACTGCGCTTTGTTGAGCAGCTGGAGCAGCGCTTGATGACCTCAACCGCCTCGCGCTTGGCGCTGGTGCAGCGCGAAATCGGCAACTTGGTGACAGCACTCGATCCCAATCCACAAAGCCGCGCTGACCAAATCGAGCAACACATCCAAGATTTGCAGCAACAGTTGGAGGATGTGCGCGCTGGCCGCCTACCCCTGCTGACCGAGGCGCAAGCGGTCGAAGGCATCCGCGAGGTTTACGCGCTGGCAACCAGCTTGCGCGCCGATTTTCGGCGGGTAGAAGATTCGTGGCGCGCGGCCGACCGCACGCTGCGCCAAGCCATCCTGAGCGCACAGCAGCACCGGGGTGCAGTGGTAGACCAGCTGCTGGACGGCCACGCCAGCTTGCTCAACACGCAAGAAGGCCGGGTGTTTGAGAGCTTTCAGCAGCAGCTGCACAACCAAAGCGAGCTGGCCGAAATGCGCGCGCGCATCCGCAGCATCTTGGAACACCCCGCTTCGCGCCAAGCGCTGGACGACTTAGAACACAGCACCCTGCGCCTGCTGGTGCAACAGCTGATTGCCGAGGCCAAAGTGGTGCAGGCTGTGCGCGCCCGCAGCGAGCGCGAGGTCAGCCAGTTCATGAAAACCGGCCTAGCCGCTGAGAACCAGCGCGTCGGCCAGCTGCTCAACGACATCTTGCAGCAGGCGCTGGACATCGACTGGCAGCGCCAAGCCGTGCGCCGCCAGCCCGCACCCTTACCGCCGCTGGGTGTGGCGCTGGGCAGTGTGGCGCTGATTGAGCGCCTGCGCATCAAAGCACTCGACAGCGCCAGCACCAGCGATACCCCGCTGCTGCTGAACACGCACTACGCCGACCTTGACCAAATAGAAGACGAGTTTTGGCAGTCCTTTGAGGGTCTTGATCGCCAAGCGCTGCTGCAACAAACCCTGGCGCTGCTAGAGAGCCACGGCCAGCCGATGACGCTGGCGCAACTGGCCCAAGCGCTGCCTCCCGGCGAGCACGACCTAGAAGCCCTCACCCTGTGGCTGTCCGTGGCCCGCGAGGCCGACGTGGCGTGGGGCGAGGCGCAGGAGCACATCACCATCACCACCACCGAAACCGACACCACCAGCGCCAGCGCCACCGAACAGCACTGGCGCTGTACGCTGCCGCAGGTGGCGCTGGATGCGGCGGCAGTGCGCGCTGTGGGCGGAGATTTGTAACATGACGCTCGATAAACGGGTACTGCTGCAGTTCAACGATGGGGCGTTTGCCGACCCGTTTTACGCCTCGCAAATGTCCGACGGCACGCTGAAGATATTTGCCTATCTGCTGTTGATGGAAGACCCTGAGCCGCCGCCGTTCATCTGCATTGAAGAGCCAGAAAACGGCTTGTACCACCGCCTGCTCGACTCCTTGGCCAGCGAGTTGCGCAGCCACGCCACCGGCAAAAAAAATGCGCCCCAAGTGTTTGTGACCACGCACCAGCCCTATTTTTTGGATGCCTTGACGCCCAGTGAAGTCTGGATTCTGGAAAAAGGCAGCGATGGCTTTTCCAGCGTGCGCCGCGCCTCTGATATGGAACTGACCAGCAAAGCCGACCCTGCCAAGCGCGCCTTGTTGAGCCAGTTGCCGCGCTTGCTGGCGGCATACGGTAAGACACCCGGTTGTGACAACGTGGTCGTGGTGGTCGACAGCGACACGCGCAACTGCAAGCAGTTTTTGGTTCGGCAAATTTCGGAATGGACTGCGCCGCACAGTAGCCAGCCCAGATGGCCTGTCTATTCAAAAATAATAGCTACCAGCGCTCGCATCCATTGGGTTTAAGACATAAAACAATGCCAAAGCCTTTAAACACCAGCGCTTGCAGCTCACTTTTTATTCTTCCCCGTTATGGCATCCAAAAAACCGACCCTCGATATTTTTGACCAATGGGCCAGCGCAGCGCCAGCGGCTGGCGTGGGCCAAGGTGCAGACAAAGGCGAGAGCGCAAATGAGCACGCCACCGCCACCGCTGCCACGCCGTCGGCCACCCCGGTCGCACTGCGCCGCGCGGTGCAAGAGCTGCTCAAAAACGGCGTGCTAGAGCACAGCGCCAAACCCCAGCTGTTTCGCCAGATTGCCGACGACACCGCGCGCGTCAATGCGCAGCTGGAGCCGCTGGATTTAGAGGTGCGCGTGGACGATGTGCGCGGGCTGGCGTTTGTCGCCATTGCACCAACCTATCTGCCCGAAGGCGACGACGAGGACGAATGGACACACCCGCTGATGCGCCGCCAGCGCCTGACGCTGGAGCAGTCGCTGCTGCTGGCAATTTTGCGGCGCGAGTTTTTGCAGCGTGAACAAGAAGGCGGTTTGGGCGTGCCAGTGCGTTTGGCGGTCGATAGCCTGTTGCCACAGCTGGAAATTTACCTGGGCAGCACCGGCAGCGATATGCAAGAGCGCAAGCGCCTGGCCACGCTACTGGAAGGGCTGCGCGGCCACGGCGTGGTGTCTGAGGTCGATGCGCAAGACATCATCACCCTGCGCCCGATGATGGTTCACCTGGCCAATCCGCAAAACCTCCAAGCGCTGCTGCAGCACCTGCGCACACTGACCGCAAAACCCTCAGCCCAAACCCCCACTACCGCGCCGGAGGATGACAAATGACCAACCCCCAACCCGGTTACCGCCTGCAAACGCTGCACCTGTACAACTGGGGAGCCTTTGCCGGGCGCCACCAAGCCAGCATCGACGCCGGCAACACCGCCATCATTGGCCCGACCGGCAGCGGCAAAACCACGCTGATTGACGCGCTGATGACGCTGCTGTGCAGCCATCCGCGCTACAACTTGGCCTCGACCGGCGGGCACGAGAGCGACCGCGATATGGTCTCCTACGTGCGCGGTGCCAGCGGCCCCGGCCACGCCGGCGACGACAGCGAGCACCTGACGCGCCGCACCGGCTGCACTAGCGCCATCGCCGCGCAGCTGGTGCGCGGTGCAGAAAGTGCAGAGGTTGACGGCGATAAAGCCCATAAATCCCCAGAAGACACGGTGCTGTTGGGGGCGATTTTTTGGTTCGATGGCAGCAGCTCATCGGCGAGTGATTTGAAAAAGCGCTGGTTCTTTGCCCAAGGCGCTGGGCACGATGTGGATGTCTGGCTGGAAGAGCACCACAGCGGCGGCGCTCGGGCGCTGGGCAATTTAGAAAAAAGCACCGAAGGGCTGCAAATTTTCAGCAGCAAAGCGCCTTATTTGGCGCGGCTGCAGCGCTTTTTTGAGGTCGGCCCCAACGCTTTTACGCTGCTCAACCGCGCCGCCGGGCTCAAGCAGCTCAACAGCATCGACGAAATTTTTCGCGAGCTGGTGCTGGACGACCAATCGGCGTTTGACGACGCACTGAAAGTGGCCGCCAGCTTTGACGAGCTGTCCACCATCCACGCCGAGCTGGAGCTGGCCCAGCGGCAATACTTGGCCTTGTTGCCACTGCGCGACATGGCGCGGCAAGAGGCGCAGCAACAACAGCGCTTGAGCGAACTGCGCACCCTGCAAGCGGCGCTGCCGCACTGGTTTGCCAGCCAAGGCGTGCAGCTGTGGCAACAGCGCAGCGCCGCTTTGCAAGCGCAGCTGGCGCAGCTGCAAGGGCACATCGACCACGCACACACCACGCTCAAGCACGCCCGCGCTGACGAGCAAGCCCGGCTGGAAGCCTATTTGCAGACCGGCGGCAGCAACATCGAACTGCTGCACAGCAGCATCGCCAGCCAGCAGCAGGTGCTGCGCCAGCGCCAAAGCGCCTTGGCCGATTACAAAAAATTGGCGCGCAATCTGGCGCTGGCGTGGCCACCGCCGACGGGTGCTGGTACTGATGCTGGTTCTGGTGCCGTGGTGAATGCCGCCCTGCTGGCCGCACACCAAAACCAAGCCGCTGCTGCCTTGCAGCAAATCGAGGCCCAGCAGCCAGCCCACAGCGCCGCCGCCGAAGCTGCCGTCACCCGCGAGCGCAACGCCCACGCCGAACTGGCGCAACTGCAGCTTGAGCACCAAGCAGTGCAGCAGCGCCCCGGCTCCAACGTGCCCAGCGCGTTCCAACAATTTCGCGCCGCGCTGGCCGAACAGCTGCAACTGGCCCCAGAAGCCCTGCCGTTTGTGGCCGAACTCTTCGAAGTGCGCAAAGACCAGTCGGCTTGGCGCGGTGCCATCGAACGCGCGCTGGGCAGCCAGCGCCTGCGCATTTTGGTGCCGCAGCAGGCCATGCCCGCCGCGCTGGACTGGGTCAACCAGCGCCACAACCGCCTGCACGTGCGCTTGCTGGAAGTGACCGAAACCAACGCCAACGCCGCTTTTTTGGCCGACGGCTTTTGTCGCAAGCTGACCCTCAAACCCCACGCCGATCAAAACGCCCACAACGTCCAAAGCGCCTTGCGCACGCTGCTGGCCGGCCTGGACCGCCACTGCGTTGACAGCGCTGACGCCTTGCGCCACACGCCGCACGCCATGACCGCGCAAGGGCTGATGTCGGGCCGGGCGCTGCACTTTGACAAGCAAGACCAAAAGCGCCTCGACCAAGACTGGATGACTGGCTTTGACAACCGCGACCGGCTGGCGCAACTGGCCCAGCAGATAGCGCAAGCGCAAACCCAGTGGGCCGCGCTGGAGCAAGACAAAAAAACCGCCCAAAGCCTGCTGGCGCAGGCCGCCTTGCAGCAGCGCCAATGGCTCAACCTGCAAGCCCTGCGTTTTGACGACGTGGACATGGCCGACGCCCAAGCGCAATTGCAGCGCTTGCAAGAAAAATTGACCGCGCTGCTGAACCCGCAGTCAGACACCGCCCACGCCAAAGCGCGTTGGCAAGCCGCCCAACAGCACAGCCACCAAGCCGACGAAGCGCGGCGCGTGTTGGAGCAGCAACGCGCCACCCAAACCGCCGAGCACCGCAGCGCCGAGAAAAAACAGGCCGACTGCGCTGCCCGGCTGGCCGCGCTGCCTGCACTGGCGGCGCTGACGGCACTGACGGCCCACACCGCGCCGCTGGACGTGCCAAGCGCCGCCGCCCAAGCCCTGCCCGGCGGCCTGCCCATGCTGGACTGCGACCAGCTGGACGCCCAAGAGCGCAGCGCGCGTGATGGCCTCGATGCGCGCATGAGCAAGCAAGACAGCCAGTTGAGCAGCCTGCACAAAGACCTGATTCGCCAAATGGCCCGCGCCCTGAAAGAAGACCGGGGCGCGTTGAGTGACCAAACCGAAGACGTGGCCGCCCTGCCCCACTACCTTGAACGCCTGCGCGTGCTGGAAGAAGAAGCCCTGCCCGGCAAACGCCAGCGCTTTCAGGACTACCTCCACAGCGCCTCCGAGCAAGGCGTCAACACCCTGCTCAACGGCATCAAAACCCAAGTGGACGACATCACCGAGCGCATCGGCGACCTGAACCAAACGCTGCAGCGCGTGGATTTTCAGCCCGGCTGCTATTTGCAACTGGTGCCGCAACCGGTGCTGCACCAAAGCCTGCAAACCCTGAACAAAGCCATCGCCCAACTGCACATCGAGCGCTTGCAGGGCGAGGGCGGCTCAGGCCATTACCAGGCGCTGCGCGCCATCGTCGAACTGCTGCGCGAGCACGCCAACAACCGCCGCACCAAGGCGGCGCAAGCGCTGCTGGACGCGCGCTATCGGCTGCAATTTGCCGTGTACGTGCTGGACCGCGCCAGCGGCCAAGTGCTGGAACGGCGCACCGGCTCGCAAGGCGGCAGCGGCGGCGAGAAAGAAATCATCGCCAGCTACGTGCTGACAGCCTCGCTCAGTTACGCACTATGCCCGCCGGGGCGCAGCCGCCCGCTGTTTGGCAGCATCGTGCTGGACGAGGCTTTTTCTAAAAGCTCGCAAGCGGTGGCGGCGCGCATCATCCAGGCGCTGCACGAATTTGGCCTGCACGCGCTGTTTGTCACGCCCAACAAAGAAATGCGCCTGCTGCGCAACCACACCCGCTCGGCTGTGTTGGTACACCGGCGTGGACGCCAAGCCAGCTTGGCCAGCTTGAGCTGGCAAGACGTCAGCGACAAGCTGGACGAGCGCAATCGTAAAAATAATGGTGAAATTGACCTCTAGCCCTTATTCAATAAGCGCTATCAGCTATCTTTTTAATAGTAAGTAAACAGCAAATAGTCAACGATGGCCCTGCAATCGCCCGCACAACTTGCCCAACAACTGGCCCGGCGCTGGCAGCACAGTAACTGGCGCGAGGCGCACTTGTTGCCCAACTCTGGCGCGTGGCCGTTGCTGCTGGACGTGGCCGTGCCGAGTGCCGAAAATTTTCGCAGCGCCAGCCCTGCGCTGCGCCAGCACCTGCAAGCGTGGCGCGCCGTCAGCGAGCGCAGCCCCGGCAGCGTGCAATGGACGCCGCGCAGCTACCGAGGCGCTGCTGCACCGCTGAACGTGCCGGTGCAGTGGACGCTGGAGTGCCCCTCTGAGGCGCTGGCCGCCATCACCCGCTTTGCTGTCAACGGGCACGCCGAGATTGCCGCCGACTACCAAGCACTGGTCGCCGTGCTGGGGCAGGTGGACGCGCCATTTCACCGCCTGTTGCTGCGCCGCTTGGCGCTGTGGCGGCACTTGCCAACCGACCAAGTCGCCACCGCCGCCCGCGTTGCCCTGCAACTGACGCCGGGCTGCGCCGCTGGCAAACCGCTGCGGGCGCTGGCGGTGGCGGGCAACGACAGCAAGTTTTTTGAGCGCCACGCCAGCTTGCTCAAAGCACTGCTGGACGAGCGCTTTGACGGCAAGGCCAGCCGCCAAGGACTGAGCGATTTTTTGGGTGCCAGCCCCGAGGGCGAACACTGGGTGCTGGTCGCGCCGCTGGACGATGGCCTGTTGCCGTTTCGCCGCCAGCGCGTCACCACCAGCGAACTACAGCACAGCGCCTTGCCCGCGCAGCGCATCCTGCTGGTCGAGAACGAACGCAGCCTGCACCAACTGCCCACGCCGTTGCCCGGCACTATTGCCGTGCTGGGCAGCGGCCTGAATCTGGCCTGGCTGTGCGCGCCGTGGCTGCAAGCGTGCGACGTGGCGTATTGGGGCGACATAGACACCTGGGGCTTGGCGATGCTGGCCAGTGCCCGCCGCCACCTGCCCCAGCTACACGCTCTGTTGATGGACCGCGCCACCTTCGACGCCCACGCCGAGTGCGCCGTGACTGAACCCGTCCATGCCAGCGACGTACTGCCGGGCAGCCTGCACCCGCATGAAATCGCACTGGCCCAGCACCTGCGCACGCTGGCCAAAGGCCGACTGGAGCAAGAGTTTTTGCCTGTGGATGTGGTGGCGGGTGCGGTCAACGCCTTACCGGTGTTGCATAAATTTGCGCTGGGGCAACGCTTTCATCTATGAAATCAACAATGCACCGCGCCGTCTATTCCGCGCAGTGGCAATTCGAGTACAAAGCACGCGCCGTGGCTGCCATCGGAGCGGTCTTGGCAATAGACACGGCCGCCGTGGCGGGTGGCGATAGACCTCACCAGCGCCAGCCCCAAGCCAACGCCGCCCGCGCGTTCACTGGCACCGGGCAGGCGGTAGAACGGCTCGAAGATGCGCTCGCGCAGCGCCTCAGGCACGCCGGGGCCGTGGTCGCAGACGCGCACTTGAACCATCTGGGCCGTGCTGGCCGTGCCGGACGCGCTTGGGCTGCGCCGCAGGCTGACGGTGATGTCGCCTTGGCTGTAGCGGCGCGCATTTTCTAGCAGGTTGCGCACTGCGCGGCGCAGCAGTTTGGCGACGCCGCGCGCTTCCAGCGTGTCAGCGCCAGCATCCAAATCGGCATCGACGCGCGCGCATTCTTCAGCGGCCAAGCCGACCATATCGACCAGCTCGATGGTGCCAACGTCGGCCTCGTGGGCGTCCAAGCGGCTGGCCAGCAAAATTTCATCGACCAGTTGGTCCAGTTCGGCAATGTTGCGCAAAATTTCGTCGCGAAAGGCCGGTGACGGCTGGCTGCTGGCACCCATCAATTCCAGCCCCATGCGGATGCGCGTCAGCGGCGAGCGCAGCTCGTGCGAGGCGTTGGCCAGCAGCGATTTGTGCGACTGCACCAAGGTTTGGATGCGCCCCGCTGCGGCGTTGAATTGGCGCGACAAGTCGGCCACTTCGTCGTGACCCTGCACCGGTACGCGCGCGGCCAAGTCACCCTCGCCAAAGCGTTGCACGCTGCGCTGCAACACGTCCAAGCGCTTGAGCAAGCGCCGGATGATGGGAAACACGCCGACCGCCACCGCCAAGCCAACCAAGCCCAGCATCCAGACAAAGCCAAATGGCGGCCGCATCCAGAAGGCGGCATTTGGCTCGCCACGGCGACTGCGTTCGCCATGTTCGCTGCGCTCGTTGTGCAGGGGGCGCGGTGCGATGTGCAGGCTGTAATGCTGGCCGTTATCGCTGTCGATGCGCAGTTCCAGCCCCTCGTCGGGCTCGCTGGGCGTGCGCGTGGCCAGACCTGCCACCAAGGTGTTGCCAGCGCTGTCACGCAACACCATTTCGCGTCCTTGTGACACCAGCGGTTGGGCGTTTTGCTCGGCGGCCACGCGCCACGCCCAGCCCACCAGCAGTGTCAACACGGCCACGCCGCCAACCACCGCCAGCCAAATGCGCAAATACAGGCGGCGTGAAAACAGCTGGATCAATGGCATGGCGGCTAACGGGTGCAGGCTGCGCTCAGTCTTGCTGCTTGGCAAACACGTAGCCAACGCCGCGCACCGTCAGAATGCGGCGCGGGTTTTTGGCATCTTGCTCAATGGCAGCGCGGATGCGGCCCATGTGGACGTCGATGGAGCGGTCAAAGGCTTCGAGTTCGCGCCCGCGCACGGCTTCCATAATTTGGTCGCGTGTCAGCACCCGGCCAGCGCGTTCGGCCAAGGCGACCAGCAGGTCAAATTGGTAGGACGTCAGCTCGCAGGGGGCACCAGCGACGGTGACGCTGCGCGCATCGCGGTCAATCTCTAGCGAGCCAAAGCGCAGCTGCTGGGCGCTGGGCGCGGGGCCGCTTTCGCGCCGGCGCAAGATGGCGCGGATGCGCGCCAGCAGCTCGCGCGGCTCAAACGGTTTAGGCAGGTAGTCGTCAGCGCCCAACTCCAAACCAATGATGCGATCCATCGGGTCGCCTTTGGCCGTGAGCATCAGCACCGGCACTTGCGCTGCGGCACCGGACAGGGTGCGAATACGCCGACAGACGTCCAAGCCATCCATGTCGGGCAGCATCAAATCCAAAATCACCAAGTCGGGCAGTGCCGCGCCCTCGTGGCCTTGCAGGTGCGCCAAGCCGCTGGCACCGTCGGCGCAGTGCGTCACTTGCATTGCGGACTGGCCCAAATACTCGCTCACCATCTGCGCCAAGCGGGTGTCGTCTTCAATCATCAACAGGTGTGCATTCATAGGATTTTGCCGAAGGTTGGAGGGCCGGTCGGTAGGTCGATAGCCAAGCCGCTATGCTCGCTGGCGCGCATCTCGCCGCGTTGAAGCCGCCGTAAAGCTGGGGTAAATGCCGCCTGGGCCAAAGCGCGTACAACTACTAAAATAATAGCTAATAGCGCTTATGTATCAAGGGCTAGAGGCTATTTTGATACGCGAAACCAGTGCCACCAAGATCAACACCGGCACACCGAGCAGGGCGGTGCCCATAAAAAATTCGGTGTAGCCGTTGGCATCGACAAAGCGCCCCGAAAACCCGGCAATCCATTTGGGTGCCAGCAGCATCATCGAGCTAAACAGCGCGTACTGCGTGGCCGAATACTGCACGTTGGTCAGGCTGGACAAATAGGCGATGAACGCCGCCGAGGCAATGCCACCAGCGATGTTGTCGGCAGAACTCACCAAAATCAGCCCGGTCACATCGTGGCCGCGCGTGCCCAGCCAGGCAAACAGCAAGTTGCTGGCGGCGCTCAAGACCGCGCCCAGCATCAGCACGCGCATCACGCCCAAGCGCATCGCCAGCACGCCGCCGACGAAGGCACCCAGCAGCGTCATCACCACGCCAAACACTTTGGTGACGGCAGCGACCTCGTCTTTGGTGTAGCCCATATCGACATAAAACGGGTTGGCCATGATGCCCATCACCACGTCGCTGATGCGGTAGACAGAGATCAGCGCCAAGATCAGCACCGCCTGCCAGCGGTAACGCGAAAGGAAGTCGGCAAACGGCTCAACCAGCGCGCCGCGCAGCCAGTCCAGCGCGTTTTTGGCCGGTGCAAAGGTGCGCGGTGCCGGTTCGCGCGACAGCAGCACGGTGATGGAGCCAACCAGCATCGACGCTGCCATCACCAAATAAGCCACTTTCCACGCACCGGGCTGGTAGCCGCTGAGGCCCGCAACTTCGGCGCGCGCAGCGACCCACAACACGCCCGCACCGGCCCAAATCATCGCTAGCCGGTAGCCGGTTTGGTAGGTGGCGGCCAGCGCGGCTTGGTGCTGGGCATCGGCGGACTCGATGCGAAACGCATCCAGCGCAATGTCTTGCGTTGCCGAGCCAAACGCCACCGCCAGCGCGCACCACACCACCGGTGCCAGCGCCAGTTGGGGGTCGTTGAACGCCATGCCGACCAATCCTGCCATCACCAGTCCCTGCGACAGCAACAGCCAACTGCGCCGCCGCCCCAACCAGCGCGTCAGCAGCGGCAGAGGCAGCCGGTCCACCAACGGCGACCAGACCCATTTGAAGGCGTAGGCCAGCCCGACCCAACTGAGGTAGCCGATGGTGGTGCGGTCCAGCCCGGCCTCGCGCAGCCAAAACGACAGCGTGCCCAGCACCAACAGCAGCGGCAGACCGGCAGAAAAGCCCAGCGTCAGCATCCGCAAACTGGCTGGCTCGGCATAAACGCGCAGCGTTTGGCGCCAAGACGGGCGCGGGGTGGGGGGAGCGGAAGGCGCGGAATTAACCGCAGCGGTGGCAGGAGAAGAAGACATTTCTCTATTATTCCTTGATGTGTATCTTTTGCGCCCCTCCTTCACTGTCCTCGTTGCTGTCTTCGCCACTGGCACCGTCTGAGCGTATTTGGCCGAGGCGGCGCGGTTTTTTATTGGCCAGCAGCGCAGCACTGGCGTTGCCGCTACTGCCCGCTGCCGCACTGGCGCAGGTCGATGTCGGCAGTGCATCGCGCCTGCGCCAACTGGTGCCAGCGGGCACACTGGAAGGGGCGGCCACGCAGCAATACAGCCAAATGCTGGTCCAGGCCCGCGCCCAAAAAACCTTGTCACCCGACAACCACCCGCAGCTGCTGCGCCTGCGCGCCATTGCCCAGCGCTTGGTGCCATTTGCCACGCAGTGGAACCCGCGTGCGCGCGATTGGCGCTGGGAAATCAACCTGATTGGCAGCCCGCAAATCAACGCTTTTTGTATGCCCGGCGGCAAAATTGCGTTCTACACCGGCATCCTCGACCAGCTCAAACTGAGCGACGACGAGGCCGCCATGGTGATGGGCCACGAAATGGCGCACGCCCTGCGCGAGCACGCCCGCGCGCAAATGGCCAAAAGCCAAGCCACCAACATCGGCCTGCGCCTGGGCGCGCAGTTGTTAGGTTGGGGTGATTTGGGCAACGCGGCAGCAAGTTTGGGCGGGCGGCTGCTCAGTCTCAAATTCAGCCGAGGTGACGAAAGCGATGCCGACTTGGTCGGCCTAGAGCTGGCCGCGCGCGCCGGCTACGACCCGCAAGCCGCCGTCAGCCTGTGGCAAAAAATGGGCCAAGCCACCGGTGGCAAGCAAGGCCTGGCCTTTTTGTCCACCCACCCCAGCGGCCCCGCGCGCATCCGCGAACTGCAAGACAACGTGCCCAAGGTGCATAGCCTGTACGTCGCTGCACGCCAAGACGCACCGCTGCCGCATCAAAAATAATAGCTACAACCGCATACAGGACGGCGGCCAGAGGCACAAAACACTGTAAATTCAGTGTGTACACCCACAAAAGAGCGGGCAGGGCGGCGGCCAGAAAATATCGCGCTGCACCACACGCGCTTGCCCCGGCCATATCAGTTGGCCATGCCATTTACACGCCGTTTCAAGGCATCGCCACGGCATCCATCTCCTCAATGCGGGGATAAAAGTCGCGGTTTTCGCGCTGCATACGCTCGTACACCTGGCGCAGCACCGCGTTGGCATCGGCCTTAAAGCCCGCCTCGTCACCACGCACCGCCTCTGGCGTATTCCAGCGCCTGGCAAAGGCCATGTAGGCGCTGGCAATAGCGCCCATCTCTTGCTGAAACCGCTGGCCCATGCGGGCCAAAGCAGCATCAGGGCCGTGTTGCAGTGCGGGATACAGCACCCGGTCTTCCACGGCCAAGTGCAGTTTGATAAGCGAACTCATCGCCACCACGCTCTTTGCAATTTGCACCGCGTTGCCAACCACACCCGCTTGGGTAAGGCGGCGCAGCGTGGCAATGCTCTCCAAAATATCTACGTGTTCATGCTTGAAGCGGTCGATGTTCATACCAAGGCCTTTTTGTCAAAGAAGAAACTCTGGCGGTACGCGCCCATCACAGTCGAACGGTGGAACGGTGGAAGCGCACAGCCAGAAATACTCTCTTGTCTATGCAAGCTGCGGGCCAAGTGCGCTGCATCTATATATCAACGACTTACACACATAAATGGTATTTTTAACCCTTATATTTAAGGTATTTATAACCATTGAAGGGTAATAAAAACCATGCAGCACGATGACGATCCGCTGGCCGACTTGGCCACCGAACACCCCCAGGCCGTGCGTCTGCAGAGCTTGGTGGCGTGGTTGCGTGCGCGCTTTGCCTGCGGCGCGGTGGTGCTGCTGCGCCTGCAAGAAGAGCACCTGCGCCCGGT
>CAIRYF010000407.1 GCA_903882725.1 uncultured Simplicispira sp. | reverse complement strand
AGCGGCGCGCGCGGCCTGCAGCGGGCCGGTGTTTTGCAGCACACACACCAAGTGCGCCGCCTCGTCGCCCAGCGCAGGCACCAGCGTTACGGTACACAGCACTGGCACGCGCTGACCGTCATTGATGCGGTGACACTCGCGCTCGCCGACATAGTGGTCAATCTCACCGGCCAACAAGCGATCGAGCTGCTGTACCGCCCAGTCGCGGTCGGCGGCGCGCACCACCTCGCGACAGTTGTACGCCAGCACCTCGGTGGCGCTGGTGCCCAGCATCTCCAGCATCTGCTCGTTGGCCCACAAAAACTGCCCCGGGATGGTGATGCGCGCAATGCCGGCGGGGGCGTTGCGCAGCACGTTCATGGTTTTGTTCTCGGCCAGCACGCGGATGCGGTCGGCGCGCAGCGCGCGGCGCATCAGCCACCAGGCCAGCGTGCCGGTAAACAGCACATACAGCCAGCCCTTCCACATTTGGTAGTGCTGTAAATGCGCCTTATCGACGGCCATATCTGCCAGCCAAGTCTCACCCACCAGCACCCACAGTGCGCCGATGACCAAGTACGACGCCAGGCCAAGCCACGGTCGCCAGATCGGAGTGCGGTTGTTTTTAAGCATTGAAGCGTCCATCTATTCCTTGATGCGCCAGCCATGCTGCGACAATCTTGCCGCTATGACCCACGCCTATGTTTTGAACCTCTCTTGCCCCGACCAGCTCGGGCTGGTACACGCTGTCTCTGGTTTTTTGCTCGAACACAGCGGCAACATCGAAGAAGCTGCGCAATACAACGACCCGGCGACCGGATTGTTCTTCATGCGCGTGCAATTTGTCTGCGCGCAAAACCATGCTGACCTATCGGAACACCTTGCCAGCTTCGCCCAGCCCTACCAAATGCGCTGGAATCTCAGCGCCACCGCGCAGCCCATGTCCACGGTGATTTTGGTCAGCCGCGAAGGCCACTGCTTGAACGACCTGCTGTTTCGCTGGAAGTCGGGACTGCTGCCCGTCGACATCCGCGCCATCATCAGCAACCACCGCGATTTTTATCAGCTCGCCGCCAGCTACAACGTCCCGTTCCATCACATCCCCGTCACTGCCGCCACCAAGGCCCAAGCCGAAGCGCGCCAGTACGACATCATCCAAGCCGAAGGCGCCGAGCTGGTGGTGCTGGCGCGCTATATGCAAGTGCTGTCAGACGACCTGTGCAGCAAACTGGCCGGGCGCGCCATCAACATCCACCACAGCTTTTTACCCAGCTTCAAGGGCGCCAAGCCCTACTACCAAGCACATGACCGGGGCGTCAAACTGATTGGCGCCACCGCCCACTACGTCACGGCCGACTTGGATGAAGGGCCGATTATCGAACAAGACGTTACACGCGCGGACCATAAAGACACGGTAGAAGCCCTAACTGCCCGCGGTCGCGACACCGAAAGCCAAGTGCTGGCGCGCGCCGTCAAATGGCACAGCGAGCACCGCGTGCTGCTCAATGGCCACAAAACGGTGATTTTTCGTTGAGTCTGGCGCAGAGCTTGCTCTACAGTTCAGCGCTATGACGCTTACCAGCCCAGCCACCACACCAGCCACGCCCGCCACCCCTTCTGCCCGCGCTGCGCGCCAAGCCGAGGTAGTGCAAGCGCTCTTGCAACACCTGCCCGCGCACACGCTGTTGTGGCACAGCGAAGACACCACGCCCTACGAATGCGATGGCCTGACCGCCTACCGCCAGCGCCCGCTGGTGGTGGCGCTGCCTGAAACCACCGCCCAAGTGCAGGCCGTGCTGCAAGCCTGTCACCGCTTGGCGGTGCCGGTGGTGGCGCGCGGCGCGGGTACCGGGCTGTCGGGCGGCGCTCTGCCGCACGCCATGGGCGTGACGCTGTCGCTGGCCAAGTTCAACCACATCGTCAAAGTAGACCCGGTCAGCCGCACCGCTGTGGTGCAGTGCGGCGTGCGCAATCTGGCCATCAGCGAAGCCGCCGCGCCCTACGGCCTGTATTACGCGCCCGACCCCAGCAGCCAAATCGCCTGCACCATCGGCGGCAACGTGGCCGAAAACTCGGGCGGCGTGCATTGCCTTAAATATGGCCTGACCCTGCACAACGTGTTGCAAGCGCATGGCTTTACTGCCGACGGCCAGGCCATCACCTTTGGCAGCACCGCGCTGGATGCACCCGGCTACGACCTGCTGGCCGCCGTCATCGGCAGCGAGGGAATGCTGGCCGTGGTGACCGAAGTGACCGTCAAACTCATCCCCAAACCGCAGCTAGCGCGCTGCATCATGGCCAGCTTTGACGACATACGCAAAGCCGGTGACGCCGTGGCCAACGTGATTGCCGCCGGCATCATCCCCGCTGGCCTAGAGATGATGGACAAGCCCATGACGGCAGCGGTAGAAGACTTTGTGCACGCAGGCTACGACCTGAATGCCGAAGCTATTT
>CAIRYF010000406.1 GCA_903882725.1 uncultured Simplicispira sp. | reverse complement strand
GCATATCCAACCCGGTCACATACACAGTGACCGGCACACTTTGGGCTACGGCTAGGCGCAACAAGCCTTTGGGCATGAGGGCCTGCATTCCCAGCAGGCTTACTTCTGCACTCGAATCGACTTGATCTGACGGCACATCCACGGCTGCCAGCACCTGCTCATTGCGGCGCAGCGCCTGAATAACTGGGCGCAAGCTACCTGAGACTACTAAAGGGGCGCGCCCCAGCGCCCGTTCTACGCTGCGTGTGCGTGCTTGCACATACCACTGCAATACTTTGCGGCCGGCAAAAGGACTGCCCTCCATCGCCGCTACCAGCGCGTGGCCCTGCAAACCTGCGCTGTGGGCATGGCGCAGGCCCCACATGCCAGCACCCCAATGAAAGGTGCAGAAAATACCTGCTGCATTTGGATGGGGCCACTGCCCCTGCACCTGCAGATGGCGTTGCATCCAAGCGTCTGACCGCGTGATAGCCAAGTAATGGTCGGCATGGTCTACCAGCGTGACTAGGCGGCGCACTGCCAGCCAGCGCTCGGCATCAGCGGGCGGCACCTGACCACGCTGTTGGGCCTGTGCCAGCGCATCGGCGCAGGCGGCACCATACAGCCACTGCACCCGTGCCAAGCGCTTGAAAATGGCAAAACACCAGCGCCAAGGCAGCACCGCTGCCAACCCCGGCACCAACACCAGCTCAATCAGGTCACGCGCTTCGCGGCGCCAGCGCGCGGGAAGGCGCTGCCATAGGTTACGTAACAATTTTCAGCTCCAAACGTGCGGCAGGTGCACCAAGCCGGGCGTCGATTTGGCAAACAGGTGCTGAAAACGTGCGCAATCCTTGCGCTCCTCATACACCACCAAGCCCTGCGAGTCGAATAGAAACACGCTCACGCTGTATTCGCCCGTGTGCAGCGGCAAATCGGTGAACGTGAGCGTTGCGCACCAAGTACCGCTGGCGTCCTGCGCCGGCACTACGCCGTCGGTATGCGTGCCCGCTGAAGTGATGCCCATACCGTGCGCCTGCTCCAGCATGACACCAAAGTGCGGCTGCTGGCCTTGCGGCAAACGCGCGCGCAGCACTACGCGCAAGTGCGGTGAATTCAGACGCGGGGGAGATTGGTTTACGGCAGGCAGCAGATCGGGAAGCTGCACCGATTCAAACTGGGCCAGCGCCAGTACAGCGGATGGGTTAACTGCCGCACCCACCCCCGCGTCCGGTAGTGCCACAGACACCGTATCTGGCGTTGGTGTGCTGGGTTGGGGCGCGGCTTGCGCCCGCACGTGGGCCTCGTAGCCTGCCAGCACCTCGGCTGTTGGGCCATAAGCCTGCACCTTGCCGCCCTTCAGCCACAGCGAGGTATCACACAGCTGCTGCACGTGGTAGAGGCTGTGCGAGCAAAACAAAATGGTGCAGCCATTGCTGCGAAACTGCTCAATGCGCTCGACGCATTTTTTTTGAAAATGCTGGTCGCCCACCGCCAGCGCTTCGTCAATGATCAGCAACTGCGGCTCTACCGCTGTGACCAAGGCAAACGCCAGCCGCACCGTCATGCCCGAAGAGTAGGTTTTAACGGGCCGGTCCATCGCGGCGCCCAACTCGCAAAAATCAATGATCTCTGGCTCTAGCAGCGCCATTTCAGCGGCTGAAATACCAATCAGGCTGCCACCAAAGTACAGGTTTTGCCGACCCGTAAAGTCCGGGTGAAAACCGGCGCCCAGCTCCAAAATTGCCGTCAAACGCCCGCTGCGGGTGATCGAGCCGGTGCTGGGCTGCAAGCTGCCCGCCAGCAGTTTAAGCAGCGAGCTTTTGCCGGCCCCGTTGTCGCCAATCACGCCCAAGCACTGGCCTTGGTGCAACTTGAACGACACATCTTGCAGCGCCCAATGGCTGCGGTGCAGGTGGCGGCCCGTGAGCAGCGCCTTGAGCCGCTGGCGCGGCGAATCGTACAGGCGGTACTCCTTGCCCAGCTGCTGCACCTGCAAGGTCACTGGCGGCGCTACCAGAGGGTCAAAAGAGGGTGTATTTGGCACAAAATTAGTAAGAAATAGGGCTCTAGCCCTT
>CAIRYF010000405.1 GCA_903882725.1 uncultured Simplicispira sp. | reverse complement strand
TGTCCTACGCGTGGATCGTCGTCGGCTTTGCCATGCTGGCCTTGCTGCAGTTGGGCTGGGTGACGGTATCGCCCGCCGTCCACGCGCTGGCCGTGGGCACCACGGGCGGCCTGATCATCGGCATGATGACCCGCACCGCGCGCGGCCATACCGGACGCCAATTGCAAGTGTCTCAGCCTGAAGTGCTGGCCTATGTGCTGGTAATGAGTGCGGCGCTCTTGCGGGTGTTGGTGCCAGTGGCTGCACCGCAGTGGTATCTGGCGGCGCTGGTGGTGGCGGCGCTGGCGTGGTCGCTGGCGTTTGCGATTTATCTGGTTATCTACACGCCGTGGCTGCTGCAAACGCGCACTGACGGCAAAGACGGTTAATTTTTTCTTCCCCCTTTAGAAAGGTCTTGTCATGGGTTCCACTGTTTCTGCGGTTCGTGATATCGACGTGCGCCAGCTTGCGCCTTCCGAGCGCCACTCCACCATTTTTGGCAGCTTTGACGAGCTGCAGCCCGGCCAAGCGCTGCAAATTTTGAACGACCACGACCCCCAGCCACTGCGTCGCCAGCTCGATTCGCGCTCACCCGGCCAATTTCAATGGGCGTATCTGGAGCAAGGCCCCAGCCAGTGGCGCGTACTGATCAGCAAGCTAGAAAAGCCCGAGCCGAGCGGCTCCTGCTGCGGCGCTTGCGGCGGCTAATGGCCCATCAACGGAGTTTTTAGGCCGCGCAACACGGGCGCTTTTGCTCCGTAAAAATTCTCGACCGCGCGCATTGCGCACTGCGCATCGCGCATTACAAATGCCGGGTGCGCCAACCAATGCGCGCTGCTGGCCTGCACCGGCAGCGGCGCGCGCGCCATATATTCGCCATATGAATATGCGCCTTCATGCGCCTTCAGGTACAGCGGGCGAACGCCCGCAAGGCGTTCCGGGCCTGGGCGCGTCCACGCGCTGCAAAGAATCCAACACGCAGGCGATAATTGCGCCCTTAGCCACGCCCATTCCTGCAATGGCTTGTTGGTACAGTGCCACTCCATCCCGTTTTCCAATCCATGACACTCTCCATTTGCACTGCGCAGCTTAATTTTGTGGTGGGCGATTTGCCCGGAAATACGCGCCAAATTATCGCCGCCGCCCACGAAGCCCATGCCGCCGGCGCACGATTGTTGCTCACACCCGAATTGGCCCTGTGTGGCTATGCGGCAGAAGATTTGTTCTTTCGCCCCGCATTTTTAAGCGCTTGTGACGATGCCGTGAAAGCTGTGGCTGCAGCCTGTGCAGGGTTGAATGGCTTGGTGGTAGTGCTGGGACACCCGCAGCGCGGCGCGCCGCTGGCCGATGGCAGCGCGGCGTGCTTTAACGCCGCCAGCGTGCTGCGCCACGGTATTGTTGAACACACCTATGCCAAGCAAGTGCTGCCCAATTACGGCGTGTTTGACGAGCCACGCTATTTCACCGCCGCATCTGGCCAGCCGCCCTGCGTGTTTGACGTGGCCGGTGTGCGCATCGGCCTGCTGATTTGCGAAGACGCTTGGCATGATGCCCCGGCGCAGGCCTGCGCCCAAGCTGGTGCCCAGGCACTGGCCGTCATCAACGCCTCGCCGTTTCACGCCGGCAAGGCCAGCGAGCGCGAACAAGCCATGCGTGCGCGCGTGCAGCGCACCGGCTTGCCGCTGGTATACGCCCACTTGGTCGGTGGACAAGATGAGCTGGTGTTTGATGGTCACTCATTTGCCCTGAACGCCGATGGCACGCTGGCAGGCCGGGCACCCGGATTTACACCAAAACTGGTTTTTACCCAAGTAACACAAGCGCTATCAGCTATCAAAATAAAAGCAAATATAGCCCCCCAAGCCGAGCCTGAAGCCCAACTGTGGGACGCACTGGTATTGGCGGTGCGCGACTATGTCGGCAAAAATGGCTTTCCGGGCGTGCTGCTGGGCTTGTCCGGCGGCATAGATTCGGCGCTGGTGCTGGCAATTGCCGTCGATGCCCTGGGCGCCGACAAGGTGCGCGCGGTGATGATGCCGTCCCCCTACACCGCCGACATCAGCGGCATTGATGCGCGCGACATGGCAGCGCGCATGGGCGTGCGCTGCGAAGAAATCGCCATTGCGCCAGCGTTTGACGCCTTCAAGGCCGCGCTGGCCAATGATTTTGCCGGCCGCGCCGAAGACACCACCGAAGAAAATCTGCAAGCGCGCATTCGCGGCACGC
>CAIRYF010000404.1 GCA_903882725.1 uncultured Simplicispira sp. | reverse complement strand
GCACGATGACGCCTACCTCGATACACAAAAGGCACCGCACGGTGGACAGCTGCGCATGGCGGGTATTTACCACTTTGAGTTGGTTGTTGACCGCAGCAGTCCAGAAGCGAAGGAAAAATCCGTCACCGTCTATCTGACCGACCATGCAGGGCAAAAGATTCCCACAGCCGGTGCCATCGGCAGCGTAATTTTGTTGTCAGGAAAAACGAGCACCACCGTCACCCTTTCGCCTGATGGCGACAACCGCCTTCAGGGCATGGGCAAATACGCGTCTACGCCGGATCTCAAAGCCATTGTGTCGATCACGCCTGCTGGTCAGGCTGCGGCACAGACGCGCTTCACACCGTTGAGCACTGCCCCCGAGATGCACAGCGGCCACTCAAAGTGAACTGCTGCGGGCTAACCCGCTAGGCTTCTGGTGCCGCACCACGCATGAAGCCCCTGAGCCTAATACTTAGAAACTTAGAAGATCGTAAGCAGGCTCTGAGGTGCATACGTTGCGTTAAGCTGTGAGTATATTTTTTCACCTCCCTATTGGAGAGCTGCCATGAGCGATACGACCCCCTTCGGTTTCGGTAAATTTGTCCCCGGTTTTGATTTCTTACAGAACTTGGCCAAGGGGGCGTCGGGCAACATGGCGCAAATGCCCAATTTGTCGAGCTGGATTGCACCCACCATCAGCATCGAGGACTTGGACAAGCGTGTGCAAGAACTCAAAGCCGTGCAGTTTTGGCTGGAGCAAAACTCGCGCGCACTCAGCGCCACCATCCAAGCGCTGGAAGTGCAAAAAATGACACTGGCCACGCTGCAAGGCATGAACGTCAGCATGGGCGATGTCGCCAATGCCTTCAAGCTCAAAACCACCGACTCGGTGATGGACAGTATGCAAAAAATGACCGATTCATTTGCAGGCGCTGCGCAGTCCATGAGCGCCGCTGCCGGACGCGTACCTGATGTGCCGACGCCGCCCCCTGCTATAGCGCAGCCTGCAGCGCCCAACGCTGAAGCCCAAGCACCCACTAGCACCGTCGATCCGATGCAATGGTGGGGCGCGCTGACCCAACAATTTCAGCAAATTGCTGGCACAGTGCTGGCCGATGTCGCCAAGCAGACCTCGTTTGATACCACCCAAAACGCCGCCAAAGATGCCTTGAAAACAGCCACCACCATGGCCAGCGAAATGGCTACCGAAATGGCAACCAAAAGTGTACAAAGCGTGCAACGCGCCACGCGCGCCGCCACCAGCTTGGCCAGTGCCGTGCCGCTACCGATGTCAGCACCCATGCCGCTGCGCTCTGGCGCTACCAGTGCTGCCAAGCCTGCGCCGGTGAAAAAAAACACGGCGGCTAAAAACACCACAGAAGCCAAAGATACTGCGACGGCCACGGCCAAAAAGCCTGCCGCTGCGTCTAAAGCGACCGCCACTAAAACCACACCTCGACGCCCTGCTGCGCGCTGAGTTGCCGGTGTTGGCTGTGGCTCCAGCGGATAGACCGCAATGTTCAACATGAAACTCTTTCCTTCTGGCCACGCCAGCCACGCACAGTGGCGCACGGCGGCGGATGGCGCTCTGGCGATGCTGCGGGCGCAGATGCACAACCCCCGCTATGCCAGCGCGCCCACGTTAGGTCTGCTCTACATAACCGACCACTACACCGCCGATGCACAGGCGCTGCTGGACTACCTGAGCGCAGCCCTGCCCAGCGTGACCGATTGGAGCGGCACGGTCGGTATTGGCGTGTGCGCTGGCGCAGTTGAATACTTTGACGAGCCCGCGCTGGCACTGCTACTGCTGGATATACCCAGCGACCAATACCGCGTGTTCTCGGGTGTCGCGCCGTTGCCGCTGGTCGGCGGGCCGGGCTTTGTGGCACACACCGCGCTGCTGCACGCCGACGGCCATATGCTGGATATGGCCGGTTTGATTGCCGAGATGGCCGAACGCACCACCAGCGGTTATGTGTTTGGCGGCCTGTCGGCCAGCCGCAACACCAACGTGCAGTTTGCCGTGGGCGGCGACGGCAATATAGCTGGTCAAGGCCACGCCAGCGGGGTGTTTCACAGCGGCTTGTCGGGCGTGGCGTTTGATGCGCGCGTGGCGCTGCTGTCACGCATGACGCAGGGCTGCCAGCCGGTCGGGCCGGTGCAGTCCATTACTGCAGCGCAAGACAACGTGGTACTGCAACTCGATGGCGCGCCAGCGCTGGACGTGTTGCTGCAAACCTTGCAGGTCTCGCTGGCGGGCGATCCGCAGCACGCTATTGACAGCGTGCGCGCCACGCTGGTCGGCCTGATGGACGCCCAACACAGCGCTACCACTACCGCGCAGACCGGCCACTTTGGCATTGACACGCGCGTGCGTCACATCATTGGTTTGGATGGCGTGCGCCACGGCGTGGCGTTGGGCGATTTGATCGAACCCGGAATGCGCTTGTCGTTTTGCCAGCGCAATGCCGCTGCCGCCCGCGCCGACCTGACCCGTATTTGCGCTGAAATCCGCGAAGAACTGGAGCCCGAGGATGGGCCTGATGGGTCTGATGAGGCAACACCAGCGCGGCGCATTGTCGGCGCTATTTACGTCAGCTGCACAGGCCGGGGCGGCCCACATTTTGGCGGCCCCAGCGCCGAGCTGCATATCGTGCGCCACGCGCTGGGTGAGGTGCCGCTGATCGGATTTTTTGCTGGTGGCGAAATTGCCCACCACCAGCTGTATAGCTACTCCGGCGTACTAACGGTGTTTACCCAAAGCCAAGCCTGAGCGTGTTCAGCGCCGATTTGGGTTATGGGGGCTGCGGTCATAGCGATTGGGTACGCCGTCACCATCGCTGTCCCAGCGACCTCCTTGCATTTCCCAGCGGCCATCTCGTTGTTCCCAGCGTGGCGGACGGTATTGCTGACCGGGGCGCGCCTGCACCCAGTAGCCGGGCATCCACACATGGCGGCGGCCTTGCCATTCCCAGTGGCCCTCTACCCAAACTTGTCCCCGGCGCGAGTGCGGCACAGCTTCGTGGCGCGGCGGTGGCGGCGCTGGCAGGTAGATGGGCCGACTTTCGGTGTAAACCGACGGGCCAGGCTGGTTGATGACGGTGCCGTACTGGGCTGCCTGCGCAGGCAGTGCAGCCAGCAATGACAGCAAAGTAAGGGATGTAGCAGCGAGGACGTTGCGGGCCATAGTGGTTCTCCTAAAAAAGGGACATTCCTTGCCGAAGCATAGACCTTGATGGTGGGTACGTTGCGTGAAGTGCAGATTCCTGCTGTGCAAAGTCATGAAAAGCCGCTTTGATCATCCGATCGTCTGATTGCCTGCTCCTCTCAGCGTCTCAGCGTCTCAGCGCGGCAAAGGCCTCGAACTCCCAGCTGCGCATAGCCAGCAGCAAGGTGTAGCCGCCGCGATCGCGCTCGGGCATTTTTTGGTCGGCCAAATGCTGTTGGGCAAAGTCTTGCGCTAGGCGTTGCAGGCGCTCGACAAACGCCGGTGCCAGCGCACGGCTGATACTGCCGTGTACCAGCAGCAGCGCTTCATCGTGTGCATCAAAGCCGCCTTTGAAGTAGTCCAGCAGCGCGTGTTCGCGAAAAAAATTCATCACTGCCCCGTGCGGACGCCAGCGGAAGGTTTTGGCCAGTTTGAGCCGGTAGCGATTCAGCGGACGCAGTTCGATGATGCCGATGCGGTCCAGCTGCACCAAGGCGCGCACCGCCTCAGCCTCGCTGAGGCAGTAGCTGCTGGTGATTTGTTCGAGTGTCCACTGGCTGAGTACGCAAATGGCGCACAACAACAGCTTTTTGTCGGCCACCACCGAACTCTCTTGCTCGGGCGTCAGTTGCGACAACAGCGGCTGCGTGTCAGCCACACGCCGCGCCAGGTCGGCAAAATCAATTTTGAGCGCACGGCAAATGGCGTCTACACGCGACAGCGGCATATCACCCTTGGCCAGCATTCGCTTGACGCTGGACTCGGCCATACCTAGGCACTGAGCCAAGTCGGCATAGGTCATGTGGGCGCTTTTAAGTTCCTTTTTCAGCACGGTGACAAGGTCTGCAGTGGTGCTCATGGCCGTCTTTCAGTGGGTAAAAATATGCGTATATTGCCTGTTAATTGGTTTTCAAAGGCAGTTGGTAGCATCAAACGATACCCAAAGACTTGTGTGCCGCACCGGCTTGATATTCGCACTAGCGACCTGCCTACCGCGCTGCACAATGGCGATCAGCAGTTTTTG
>CAIRYF010000403.1 GCA_903882725.1 uncultured Simplicispira sp. | reverse complement strand
CAGGCGATGGCGATCGACGTTGATGCGCGCCACTGCCAGCGCATCGGGGCAAATGTCTGCGCCGGTGACTTGTACCTCGGGCCACGCCATGGCCGACAGCACTGCCAAGCTGGCGTTGCCGGTACACAAGTCCAGCACTTGCTGCGTGTGCTCGCCCAGCCAGTCATCAAAGCCGCCTTGGACGATCAGCTCGGCAATCAGGCTGCGCGGCACGATGCTGCGCTCATCGACATAAAACGACACCCCTTGCAACCAAGCCTCGCGCGTCAGGTAGGCGGCGGGTTTGCGGGTGCTGATACGCTCTTCAAAAAGAGTAGCTACTAACGCTTGCCCAGCGGGCGTTACAGCCTGATTTTGTACTGAATCTACATCCTCTCCCAGCGGTGCATCCAAGGGCAGTCCTAAGCGCCACAGCACCAGCCAGGCGGCCTCGTCAGCGGCATTGGTGGTGCCGTGGCCAAAGGAGATGCCTGCGGCTTGCAGCAGTTGGGTGCCTGCGGCGATGAGGCGGCCAACGGTGTCGCCTTGCAGTGCAGGCGCAGAGTGAGAAAGGGGGGGCGGTGGTGTGCTCATGCCTGCGCTGCCAGCGCTTGCGCGTGCAGATTTTCTAGGGTACGGCGGTAGATGTTTTTTAGCGGTTCGATGTCGGCAATGGCGATGTGCTCGTCAATTTGGTGGATGCTGGCATTGGGCGGGCCGCACTCAATCACCTGCGGGCACAGGGTGGCAATAAAGCGGCCATCGCTGGTGCCGCCGGTGGTCGATAGCTCAGTGCTCAAGCCGGTCTCGGCGGCGATAGCTTGCTGTACGGCAGCGACCAGCTCGCCCGGTGTGGTCAAAAACGGTTTGCCACCCAGCGTCCACTGCAAGGCATATTCCAGACCGTGGCGGTCAAGTATGGTGTGAACGCGCTGCTTGAGGTATTCGGCGCTGGACTCGGTGCTGAAGCGAAAATTAAAGTCGATGGCGACTTCGCCCGGAATCACATTGCTGGCACCGGTGCCGCCGTGGATGTTGCTCATCTGCCAGCTGGTGGGCTGAAAAAACGCATTGCCCTTGTCCCACTCGGTGCTGGCCAGCTCGGCCAGCGCGGGCACGGCTTCATGGATGGGGTTGCGTGCCAACTGCGGGTAGGCAATGTGGCCTTGAATACCGCGCACCGTCAGCTTGCCGCTGAGTGTGCCGCGCCGGCCATTTTTAATCATGTCGCCAGTGCGTTTGACGGCGGTGGGTTCGCCAACGATGCAATAGTCCAGCTGCTCGCCCCGGGCTTTGAGCTGTTCAATCACCACTTTGGTGCCGTCGATGGACGGGCCTTCTTCGTCGCTGGTGAGCAAAAAGGCAATGTTCAGCAGCGGCTGCGGCGTTGCGGCCAAAAATTCTTCGACGGCAACGACAAATGCGGCGATGGAGGTTTTCATATCGCTGGCACCGCGCCCGTACAACTTGCCATCGCGCAGTGTCGGCGTGAATGGCGGGCTGCGCCACTGCGCCAGCGGCCCGGTCGGAACCACATCAGTATGGCCAGCAAATACTATCGTTTTAATAGCTACAAGCGCTTGCTGCGATGGGGCTACAGGCCATTTTGCCCATAAATTACTAACGCGCAGCGCAGCCGGGCCGCTGTCCATAGATTCGCAGGCAAAACCCAGTGTTTGCAAATGCCCGGCCAGCCAAGGCAGGCAGCCAGCATCGTCAGGTGTCACGGAGGGGCGAGAGATGAGCTGTTGGGCCAGAGTCAGGGTGCGGGACATCAGAAAAAAGGGGGGGGACAGATCAGGCGCTCGGCTTCACGTCGAGCACAATTTCGGTGAACGAAGGTTCTTCGTCCTCGGGTTTTTCGTTTTGCGCCGCTTGGTTGGCCTTGGCAGCATTGGCCGCCAGCGAAAAATCGTTTTGCAAGCGCCACATCAAGTTGGTCGGCGAATCGGCGTAGGCCAAACCTTCTTTGCGATCGATGCGGTTTTGCAAAATCAGGCGCGCTAAATCTTCTTCAAAGGTTTGCGAACCTTCGGCCATGGATTTTTCCATCGCCTCGCGCACGCCAGAAAAGTCGCTTTTTTCGATCAGCTCAGAAATCAGCTTGGTATTGAGCATGACCTCTACTGCAGGCACACGGGCACCGGTTGCGGTGCGCACCAAGCGCTGCGAAATAATGGCTTTAAGAGCAGAAGACAAATCGCCCAGCATAGTGGCGCGCACCTCTACTGGGTAGAAGCTCAAGATGCGGTTAAGCGCCTGATAGCTGTTGTTGGCGTGCAGCGTGGCCAAGCAAAGGTGGCCTGACTGCGCATAAGCAATGGCGGCGGACATGGTTTCGCGGT
>CAIRYF010000402.1 GCA_903882725.1 uncultured Simplicispira sp. | reverse complement strand
GCTGCGCGGGTACTGCTTCATAAAGTCGGTAAAGGCCGTTTTTGCCTCCGCAAACTTGCCTGCACGAAATATCGCCAAGGCAGCTTCAAAGTCGCGTTTTTCTGCAGCATCGACTTGAAATTCTTGCCCATCAACGGTGACTTTGAGTGGCTCTATCTGGCGCAAGCGCTCGTCTACACCTTGAGAAATGTCTTTTTGCCGACGCTGCAAATCAGCCACCTCGCGCATAAGCTGCTCATTTTGGCCATGTAATTTTGCTGTTTCAGCGCGCTGCGCTTCAATCTGGTTTTGTAACTCTAGCAAGCTGCGGCGCAGTTGCGTGGTGTCTTCGCCCGAGCGGCGCAAGTCGTCGCCAGCGCGCTGGTTGGTGTTTTGCAAGGTGTCGATGCGCTGGCGCAATTCAAGGATAGCCCGACGCGCCTCACTGTCTTCAAACAGCGCCGCATGGGAGGCTGGCACGCAGGCGCAAAAAAACGCTACGGCACACAACGCTCGCAAGGGGGCAATAAAAGTGGGCGCAGACATTAGCGGTAAGACAACTCGACGCGGCGGTTTTGTGCGTAGGCGTCTTCGCTGTGTCCGGTTATGGCGGGCTTCTCTTTGCCAAAGCTCACGGCTTCCATTTGCGCATTGGGCACACCCAACAAGCCCAGAGCACGGCTGACAGATTCGGCGCGTTTTTGTCCCAAGGCAAGGTTGTATTCGCGTCCACCGCGCTCATCTGTGTGGCCTTCTAGCACGACTTTGCCGGCGGGGTTGCTCTTAATAAAGCGTGCGTGTGATTCGATCAAGGATTGGTAATCGGCCTTGATGCTGTAGCTGTCGTAATCAAAATACAAAATCCGGCCAACCCCCACCGGCCCGGCTGCATCACGTCCAGACTGCGATAAAGCGACGCCAGTGACGCCGCTTTGCCCGGCGTTGCCCGCGTTGCCCCCGTTGGCACCATTGCCATCGGTAGTGGACAACGGCGCACCGGCCTTGTCTTCAACCGGCACATTGTCAAGATCAACGCCAGAGCTGCAGCCTGCAATTAAAGCAGCAGCCACCAAGGCAGAAGTAATACGTTTCATCATTTAAAAACTCCTCAAATTCAGCAATAGCGACAAGCCAGTGGATGCTTATTGTTTCTGAAACGGGCCCCAATCGGGCTCACGGATATCGCCACTTTGGCCCGCTAAACGGGCTTTAATTTTTCCATCCAGTGTTGTCGTCATAAGGGCTTCGCGACCTTGCTGCTGCGTGGCGTAAACGATCAATCGGCTGTTGGGGGCAAAGCTGGGGCTTTCGTCCGCAGCGGTGTCAGTGACGGCATTGGCAGTGCCGCTGGCAAGATCCATGACGTGCAGCTTAAAAGCGCCGCTAACACGCGAGATGTAGGCCATCCAGCGGCCATCCGCACTCAACGCAGGCGAGATGTTGTAGTTGCCGCTAAAGGTAATGCGCTCGGCTTGACCGCCAGTGCTGGTAACTTTGTAAATTTGCGGCGCACCGCCGCGATCGCTGACAAAGTAAATATTGCGGCCATCGGCGGAATACACCGGTTCGGTATCAATGCCCGCGCTTTGCATCAAGCGCTTGGCTTCGCCGCCGTTGGCGCTGATGGTGTAGAGCTGCGAGTTGCCGTCGCGGCTCAGGGTTAGCGCCAAGCTTTGGCCGTCAGGTGCCCACGCCGGAGCGCTGTTGGAGCCACGAAAATTAGCAATCAGGCGACGCCGACCAGAGGCTACATCGTGGACATACACCACGGGCTTGCGCGACTCAAACGATACGTAGGCAATTTGCCCGCCAGTAGGCGACCATGCGGGCGAGATGATGGGCTCGGGGCTGGACAGCGCTGCTTGGGCGTTT
>CAIRYF010000401.1 GCA_903882725.1 uncultured Simplicispira sp. | reverse complement strand
CCGGACATGGCACGCCAGTAGTGGGAATCCCCGTCCTTTAGGGCGGGGAGGATGTCAACTTCTTTTTGAAAGCATATTCATGAGAAAAATGGATTGGAAAACGCTGCATTTCTGCGCCTTGGCTGGCGTGTTGACTTTGGGTGTCGGTGCGGCGACTGCCGCGCTAGCGGCACCCAACGCGGTGCAGGCGCAGCCGGCATCGGTGCGTGGTTTGCCTGATTTCACTGACTTGGTCGAGCAGGTCGGGCCGTCGGTGGTAAATATCCGCACGCTGGAGAAGGTGTCCTCGCCCAGCGTCGAGGGTGCTAGCAACAGCGGCATGGACGAAGAAATGCGCGAGTTCTTCAAGCGCTTTGGCGTACCCATTCCTAATCTGCCCAATGCACCGCGCCAGCAGCGTCCGCAGCGGCCACAGCACCCGCCGTCCGAAGAAGAGCAGCCGCGTGGCGTTGGTTCTGGCTTTATCTTGAGCAGCGATGGCTTTGTTATGACCAACGCGCACGTCGTCGAGGGCGCTGATGAAGTGTTGGTGACCCTGACCGATTCGCGCGAATTCAAGGCCAAAATTGTTGGCTTGGACAAGCGCACGGATGTGGCTGTGGTCAAAATCCAGGCCAGCGGCTTGCCTGCCGTCAAAATTGGTGAGGTCAGCCGCCTGAAGGTGGGTGAATGGGTGATGGCAATTGGATCGCCCTTTGGCCTAGAAAACACCGTCACCGCTGGCATCGTCAGTGCTAAACAGCGCGATACCGGCGAATACCTGCCGTTTATCCAGACCGATGTGGCCATCAACCCCGGCAATTCAGGTGGGCCTTTGATCAATATGCGCGGCGAGGTGGTGGGGATTAACAGCCAGATTTACTCGCGCTCGGGTGGTTTTATGGGCATTTCTTTTGCCATTCCCATCGACGAAGCCATGCAGGTCAGCGATCAGCTGCGCAGCACTGGCCGCGTGACGCGCGGGCGCATTGGCGTGCAGATTGGCCCAGTGGCCAAAGACATTGCTGAATCGCTGGGCTTGGGTAAAACCCAAGGTGCTTTGGTATCGGGCGTCGAAACTGGCTCACCGGCCGACAAAGCGGGCATCGAAGCTGGCGATGTGATCACCAAATTTGACGGCAAAACCATCGACAAAGTCTCTGACTTGCCGCGCATGGTGGGCAGTACCAAGCCGGGCAGTAAAAGCTCGATCACGGTGTTTCGCCGTGGCAGCGCGCGCGATTTGTCGATCACTATTGCCGAAATCGAACCCGATGTGCCGCTGCGCAAGGCCGCTGGCAAACAGGCAGCGCCCAAGGCTTCGGCGGCCGCACGGCAGTTGGGCCTGTCGGTGACGGAGTTGACCGAGGCACAAAAGAAAGAACTCAAGCTCAAGGGCGGCGTGCGCATCGAGGCCGCCACCGAGGCTGCAGCGCGTGCCGGGCTGCACGAGGGCGACGTCATTTTGGCCATTGCCAACACCGAAGTGTCCAGCTTGAAAGAATTTGATGCAGCGCTCGCTAAGGCCGATAAAAATAAGCCGCTGAATGTGCTGTTTCGCCGGGGTG
>CAIRYF010000400.1 GCA_903882725.1 uncultured Simplicispira sp. | reverse complement strand
GCGCGGTGCGCTGGGGCGTGGCGGGCAACATCGTCTGGGCATGGGTGTTGACGATTCCGGCCAGTGCGTTTGTCGCCTCTGTCGCCTACTGGCTCAGTTTGCAGCTGTATTGAGGGGCAATCGCTGCGTGCGCTGCGGACAAACAAAGATATAATTGTCGGCTTTGCAGCGTGTCGCTGGCCGGGTGGTCATGTCGCGTGTCTCAACGTTGCGAACTATGGGCTATCAGCGCAAGGCGTTGGCCCCCACCCGAAGGATAAATCATGGTCGTCATCCGACTTTCTCGCGGCGGTTCCAAAGGCCGTCCTTTCTTCAACATCGTTGTTGCCGACAAGCGCGTGCGCCGCGATGGCCGCTTTATCGAGCGCCTGGGTTTTTACAACCCCACCGCCAAGGGTGGCGAAGAAGGCCTGCGCATTGCGCAAGACCGTCTGGCCTATTGGGTCGGCGTGGGCGCTCAATCGTCCCCTACCGTGGATCGCCTGATCAAGCAAGCCGCCAAAGCTGTCGCCTGATTTAGCTTCCCTAACAAAGGGCGGGTTTCGCCAGGTCTGCCTGGGGGAACCCGCCTTTTGTGTTTTTATCGTCCTTTGATGTTGTGGTGCTGACCGTATGTCTACTGCCTTGAATCTGGAAACCGCCGAGCTGCCTGCGGACGCTGTCGAAGTCGGTCGCATTATTGAAGCCTGGGGCGTCAAAGGCTGGTTCAAGGTGTTGTCGCACAGCGCCGATCCCCAGACCATCTTGGCTGCCAAGCGCTGGTATTTGCAGCCGAGCGAACGCGGCGCGCGCACCTTCGCGGGCACCGCGCTGCTGCCAATTCGCCAAGCCAAGCTGCATTCCGACACGGTGGTGGCGTGGGCGCAGGGCATTGACGACCGCAATGGTGCCGAGCTGCTGCGCGGTGCGCGCATTTTTGTGCCGCGCGCCGACTTTGCCCCGGCCCAAGCAGATGAGTATTACTGGGTTGATTTGCTTGGCTTGGACGTCGTTAACCGCGAAGGCGTGGCGCTGGGCCAAGTGCGCGACCTGATGACCACCGGTCCGCAAACCGTGTTGGTGTTGACGTTTGAGGAAGAAGGCAGCGGCAAGCCGCAAGAGCGCATGATTCCCTTTGTCTCGGCCTTTGTGGACAAAGTCGAACTTCCTGAACGGCGCATCACGGTCGATTGGCAGCCTGACTACTGAAAACGCATCCTGCGCCGTCCTATGCGCTTTGACGTCATTACCCTGTTTCCTGAGCTGTTTGGCCCCTTTTTAGCCAACGGCATCACGCGCCGCGCTTATGCCTCGGGCTTGGTGGATGTGCGCCTGTGGAACCCGCGCGATCACGCCCAAGGCAATTACCGCCGAGTCGATGACCGCCCGTTCGGCGGCGGCCCCGGTATGGTGATGATGGCACCGCCGCTGGAGCGCTGCTTGGCCGCCATCCGCAGCGACCGCGCCGATGCTGCTGCATCGCCTGCACCGCTGCTGCTGTTTTCACCGATTGGCACCGCCTTGAACCACGCGGCTGTCGAGCACTGGTCGGCCAGCACCGGTGCGGTGCTGCTGTGCGGGCGCTATGAGGGCATTGACCAGCGTTTTATTGACGCCTATGTTGATGTGCAAATCAGTTTGGGTGATTTTGTGCTCTCGGGTGGCGAAATTGCCGCGCTGGCGCTGCTGGATGCCGTAGCCCGTTTGCAGCCGGGGGTATTGAATGACGAAGGCAGTCATCAGCTCGATAGTTTTAATCCAGCGCTGGATGGTTTGCTGGACTGCCCGCACTACACGCGCCCCGAAGAATGGGCTGGGCGCAGCGTGCCGCCCGAGCTGCTCTCGGGCCACCACGCGCGCATTGAGCGCTGGCGCCGCGATCAGCGCCTGACGTTGACAGCGCAACAGCGCCCCGACTTGATTGCTGCGGCGCGCACGGCACAGGCCTTATCCCCTGCTGACGAGAGCGTGCTTATTCGATGCAAGCAGTTATAATAGAAGGCTTTTCGATCCTCTGGCCGGCCGCTTTGCCTGCGTAGCGCTAGACGCTTACGCATAACGCACAGCCTGAACGTCAATCCCGACGCTGCCACTTATGGCGCGGACATGATCGTTGAATGTCAACATGAACCTGATTCAAACCCTCGAAGCGGAAGAAATTGCCCGCCTCGGCAAAACCCTGCCTGAATTTGCTCCCGGCGACACGGTCATCGTGAGCGTTAACGTGGTTGAAGGTACGCGCAAGCGCCTGCAAGCCTACGAAGGTGTGGTGATTGCCAAGCGCAACCGTGGCCTCAACAGCGGCTTTACCGTGCGCAAGATGTCCAGTGGCGAAGGCGTGGAGCGCACGTTCCAAACCTACAGCCCACTGATCGCCAAGATCGAAGTCAAGCGCCGTGGTGATGTGCGCCGCGCCAAGCTGTACTACCTGCGCGAGCGCAGCGGCAAGTCGGCACGTATCAAAGAAAAGCTGCCACAGCGCGTCAACAAGACGGCCGCTGCACCGGCACAGGCTCCAGTGGCTGCTGCTTAAATCAGCGCCCACGCTGCCTTAGCGCTTTGGCGCTAACAAGCTCCAACCGCTATCGGCGCTATGCTGGTAGCGGTTTTTTTATGGGTTTTTTACTGTGCCTGCTTCTTCAACGCCGCCTTCTGCACCGCTGCCGTGGTCTACGCTGCCCGACTTTGATCCGCGCAGCATGGCCGTGCTGGGGGTCGATACGCACCTGCCAGCTGTGCCGGCTACGGCGCAAACGCCTGACGCCTTGCGCCAACGCTTTGCCATGCCGCCGCTATGGCAGCCCGAAATACAGAGCGAGAAAAGCTTTTCGGCGCGCCCGCCGGCCCACGCTTCGGTGCTGCTGCCCATCGTGCTGCGCGATCAGCCGATGGTGTTGTTGACCGAGCGCACGGCGCATTTGTCCACGCATTCAGGCCAGGTGGCTTTTCCGGGCGGCCGCGCCGATCCGCAAGACCCCAACCCCGAGGCCACCGCTTTGCGCGAGGCGCATGAAGAAGTCGGGTTGGACGCGCGCTTTGTGCAGGTGCTGGGCACCTTGCCCACTTACGTGACGGGCTCGTCGTTCATTATTTCGCCGGTGGTGGCGCTGGTGCAGTCCGATTGTGTGCTGCGCCCCAATCCCTGCGAAGTGGCCGAGATTTTTGAGGTGCCGCTGGCCTTTTTGCTTAACCCCGCGCACCACCAGCGCCACGCACTCGAATGGCAGGGCGTGCGCCGCGAGTGGTTCTCTATGCCCTACCAGAGGGGCGCTAAAAATTATTTCATCTGGGGTGCTACCGCTGGCATCTTGCGCAATTTCTACCGCTTTATGCGGGCATGAGGCTTTGGCGCATTCTTCGCAGGCAAAGACAGCGCGGCTGTAGCGCCCAAGCCGTATAGCCGTATAGCTGTATCGCTATCATTGCTCCCCATGAGTTTCTTTGCCATCTTGTTTGCCTTGCTGATTGAGCAGGCGCGCCCGCTGGCAGGCAGCAATCCGATCCATGCCGGGTTGCGCGCCTGGTGCGTGTCTGTCAGTCGCAATTTTGACGCTGGCAAATCCCACCACGCTTGGGTAGCTTGGTGCGCCGCAGTGTTGGTGCCGGGTTTGCTGGCACTGGGCGTTCACTGGTGGTTGTTGTGGGGCTTGGGCTGGCCGTTTGCAGTGCTGTGGAATGTGGCAGTGCTCTATTTGACGCTCGGTTTTCGGCAATTTAGCCACCATTTCACTGGCTTGCGCGATGCGCTGGAAGAAGGCGATGCCGATCGCGCGCGCGAGTTGCTGGCGTACTGGCAAAAAGTCGATGTGGGCGAGCTGCCGCGCAGCGAAATCGTTCGCCATGTGATTGAGTATTCGGCGTTGGCCTCGCACCGCCATGTGTTTGGCGTGCTGGCTTGGTATTCGGGTCTGGCCGCATTGGGTTTAGGCCCGCTGGGTGCGGTGTTGTACCGCATGGCTGAATTTGTCTCGCGCTATTGGAGGGGCTACCCCGCCAGCGAAGTGCAACGGGCCAGTGTGACGCTGCAAGCCGCCGCAGCCAAGGCGTGGATGGTGATGGACTGGCTGCCTGCCCGTTTGACGGCGCTGTGTTTTGCTGTCGTTGGCAGCTTTGAAGAGGCGATTGAGGGGTGGCGCTTTCATGCGCAGCATTTTCCCAATGACAATGATGGCGTGGTGCTGGCCGCCACTGCGGGCGCACTGAACGTGCGCTTGGGCGGTGAGGCACTGAAGGCGCGTGTCGATGCGCTAACGCAGCAAGGTTTTGTCGCCGATGCCGATATCGGCGACAGCGCCAGCACCCCTGGGCGCGACCCCGAAGTAGGCCATTTGCGCAGCGTGGTTGGGCTGGTGTGGCGCTCGGTGGTGGTGTGGATGCTGCTGCTGGCCTTGCTAACCTTGGCACGCTTGTTGGGTTGATAGCCTTGGCCTGCTGGCGCGCACCTTAGTGATTCAAAAATCATAGCTATAACCGCTTATATATAAAGCGCTTAAGGCATTTTTACCCTTATTTTTTCAATTTCATGAACGAAACTCCTGATATCTTGGCCCCCACCCCCGAGCAACTCGTCAAGGGCGCACGCGCCTTTTGGCAGAGCGTGCAGGCACAGCAGAGTGCATTGCAGGCTTTGTCGGCCCATGACTTGGTTGAGCGTATGAATGCCCTTCTAGAGTTGGCCGTACCAGGCGTAGCGGCAGAATTGGCGACGGACGCTGTGCAGGGCAGCGCAGCCGCTGCAGGTGCTGCCGATAGCGTGAGACAGCTGGTGTTTACTTCGCACGGCAGCATTGCCCATTTTGCGGCGGTGCAGGCCGTTGTGGCGCAGACACCTCAGGGGTTGCCGTGGGAGGTGCAGGCGTTTCGCCAGCGCGTCAGTCAGGGCTTTGGGATGCGGATGGACAAATTTGAACTGCCCAGCAGCGACTTGTTGGTGCGTGTGGGGCAGTTCCAAGGGCGTGTGGCGCTGGGTTTGTCTTTTGCCAAGCCGGTACCGAAAGAGTTGCAAGAGCATCCACAGCAAATGGCGTTCATCTTGCTCGACCATATGCTGGGAGAGTTTGACCTGGCCGTGAAAGTCGGGCTGGTGGAATTTGAAGAAGATGGCTTGAGCGAAGGCACTGGTGCCGATGCGGCGCAGCCCGTGCCCCTTGACCAAGCGGTGGCGGTGGTTGATGCGCTGTGGCTCGATACTTTAGGCCGCACCGGCCAATATCCGCAGGGTGCCCACGACTGGGTATCCATCAAGGGCCGCAGCGTCCAAGGTGCAGAAATACAGACCCAAGTTAACCGCAGTGCCAACGCTTTGGTGGGGCGCGCCGACATGGGCTGGCGCGTTGATGCCAGCGTGGCCGTTGGCACGGCCAGTACGCAGGCTGCAGCGCGGGCGTTTGAGAAGGCCTGGGTAGACACTCTGGCTGTGCAGCAGCAAGGCATTGCCAGCCATGTGGTGCAGCGCGACGGTTGGCGCCATGTGTGTTGCTACGTCACTGACAGCCCCTTGGCCGTCCAGGCAGCGCTGACCGTGGCACAGCGCTGCCTGATCGAGGCGCAGCCGCTGGAGTTGACAGTGACGCACGAGCCCGGCTGGGATGATTACTTGGTTTGGCTGGGACGCTGCTAAATGCTAAATGCTAAATGCTAGGTTTTTAGTAGCGCGTCTGCCCCAGTTCAGCGAACAAATCGCGGTAAATTTTGTGTCGATGGGCGCTCAGTCCATGCGTGCTTTGGCCTTGCTCTAGCGCTTGCAGCACGCCGCAGCCGGGCTCGTGCAGGTGGGTGCAGTTGTAAAACTTGCACGCCGTGGCGTGGGCGGCAATGTCGGGCATACAGGCGGCCAGTTGCGTCGGGGCAATGTGCTGCAGGCCAAATTCTTGAAAACCTGGCGAGTCAATCAAGGCGGTGGTGCGCTCGGCATCGACCCAATACAGCGCGGTGCTGGTGGTGGTGTGCTTGCCCGAGTTGAGCGCTTGCGAAATCTCCCCGGTCAGCACCGTGGCACCGGGCACCAGCAAATTGATCAAGGTGCTTTTGCCCGAGCCGGACGGCCCCAACCCCAGCGTAGTTTTGCCGCGCAGGTGCTGCATCAG
>CAIRYF010000399.1 GCA_903882725.1 uncultured Simplicispira sp. | reverse complement strand
CAGCTTTTGTTCATGGCTGCGGTACCAGCGCCCTTGCAGTTTTTGTCCGTCTGAGACGGTGGCGCATTCTTTCAGGCCCAAGTCGATGCCGACCGCTGCCGTGCCAGCGCTGGGTTCGCTTTGAACTTGCACTGCCACATTGAAATACCAGCGTCCCCGGCTGTCTTGGCTGAACGAACCGGCGCGCAGTTCGTAATCAGCCAAGCCATAACTGTCCCATAGGCTTAATTTATGCCCGGCAAAGTGAATCTGCCCAGCTTTGTATTTGGCATGGCCGCCCTTGAATGGAATCCAACCCAGCGAATATTTGGCCGAGTTGGGATTGGATACGCGCCAATTCAATCGCGCTTTTTTGAACTGTTTGCGCCGACTGGCGTATTCAGCGCACACCAATTGCACCGTGCCGCTGCCCACCGTGATGCCGTCGCATTGGCTGAATCCTGCTGTGAGTTTTTGCAGGTCGTAGCCACTGAGCCATTGGTGGCGTTCACGAATGGCGCGGTGGCTGGTTTCGTTGCAGAAGTTGAACACCTGATTGACCTCACGCGCCATCTGACTGAGCACTTTGGCGTGCTTGTCTTTAATGCGCAGTTGCAGGGTTTTGGTGGTGCTTGCCATGCTTTTTAATTTATCACGGATATGAAAAATGGAAGCCAAAAACAGGAAACCAAAAACACAGGATGCCGTAGGCATCCGGCGCTCTTGACCCCGCCATGCATGGCGGGGCTTGCCGCGCTTTGGGTCACAGCAATGCGCTGGTTGTTCCAGTCGCAGGGTGATGCTTGCACGGCTTGGCACAGTTGCTGGCCCAGCTCTTGCGCGCCGCGCTGGTCGGTGTCGGGCAGCAGTAGCAAAAACTCTTCGCCACCGTAACGGCCCAAAAAATCTTGGGTGTGCAAACGCTGGCGCACCACACTGACCATATGGCGCAGCACTTGGTCGCCAGCCAAATGGCCATACTGGTCGTTGACGCGCTTGAAGTGATCAATGTCCAGCATCAGCAGCGCCAGCGGCGTGCGCTGGCGGGCGGCGCGGGCCAGTTCGCGCTCTAGCGCTTGCATCAGGGCGCGGCGGTTGGCGACGCCAGTCAGGGCATCTTGGCTGGCCAGGCGCATATTGGCGTTATCAGCACGCTCTTTGGCCATAAACACAAAGCCAAATGAACTGACCAATACAGACAAAAATGAGACCATAAAAGTCAACGTTTGCACCAAGTTGCCTTGCAAAATGCTGGCAATCTCGATCGAGAAAAACAAGGCGGCGCTACTGCGCAACAGCATGGTGGCCAAAATCGACCCCAGCCCACTGGCCAACAACAGCGCCCCACGGCTCACGTTGTCTTGCTGACAAGCTTGACATCCTCCCCGCCCTAAAGGACGGGGATTCCTGCTGCCAGGCGGCAATGTCCTGCCGCGAGAATGTTCCGTGCTGCATTCACGTCGCGGTCGTGTACCGCTGCGCACTCGCTGCACGTCCATTCCCTTATTCGCAAACCCGCTCTACCTTTCGGACTGCTGGCGGCAATAACTCCGCAGCACGAACAAGTCTGGGTGGTGTAACTTTCATTGACTACCTCGAAGACGATACCGGCCTGATGGCTCTTGTATTCCAACATCGTCTTTAGCATGGCCCAGCCCGCGTCCAGCGTGCTTTTGGCCATCTTGGTTTTGACCAGCTTGGCGCTGGACACGTCGCCCACGAAAATAGCGGCGTTGTGTTTTACCAATGCGCTGCTGAACTGGTGCAACTCGTTTTTGCGCTGATTTTTGATTTGGGCGTGGATGGCTTTGACGCGCTTTTTCTTG
>CAIRYF010000398.1 GCA_903882725.1 uncultured Simplicispira sp. | reverse complement strand
GATTTTGTGCGCCGCCGCGAGTTTGATCATCTGCGCAAATTGCGCCAGCGCAACCCAGTGGCCAGCCAGTGTGCCGAGGAACCAGACGAGCAGCGCCCGTCATTTTTTCAGAGCAGCCTGACCTCGCCAGTAGAGCGCGCCGTCACCATCAAGAAAATCGACGAAATTGAAGCGCAAATGTCAATGCAGTGGTGGAAAAACAAACCCCACAGCAGCGGCATAGGCACACACAGCGCGTACAGCGCAGCAGCGCCGCTGCGCGCCAGCCCAGTCGCCACCAACTTTGCCGCTACGGCGCCACTGTCGCTGCCTGCACCTACAGCGCCAGCGCCACTGGCAAATCTGTCGGCAGAGGCAGTGACAGATGCACCGATAGGTGCGCTGGTAGCACCGTTAGTACCAGCCCGACCGCTGTTTGTCGACAATCACCTGACGATGATGGAATTTGGCCTTGCGCCAAATAAGCCCTCAACGCAGCCTGACAATATTTCGCTTGACACCCACAGACTGGGCACAGGAAACCTTCCTGCTGCCGAAATGGAGGAATTTGTGCACGAACCCGACCTGGAAGAAGCCGCTATTCGGTTCGCCAATGGCGACCACGCGGGCGCTGAAACCTGCCTCTTGGGCGTACTGGCGCAGCACGCCAAAAACCCACCTGAGCAACAGTGGGACATCTGGATGACGCTGTTTGATCTGTACCGTGCCACCGATCAACAAGACCGTTTTGACACCTTGGCACTGGACTTTGCTGCGCGCTTTAGCCGATCAGCGCCTTTGTGGTTTTCCATTCCTGAACAGTTAGGACTGGTCAGCGCAGCGCCCATCGAAGCCGATTTGCCGGGTGTGCGGCGCAACTTCATCTGGAATGCGCCCACCACCTTGACAGCACAGTCAGTGGCCAGCTTGCGCGCCTCGCTAGAGCGCGCTGCACCACCTTGGACGCTGGTGTGGTCGCGCCTGACAGCCATGGAAGACACTGCAGTCGTGGCACTAGAAAAAGAATTGAGCCGCTGGGCCGAACAAAAGGTGCAGCTCATCTTCATTGGTGCCGAAAAGCTCGATGCCTTGTTGCAAGCACGCACCCAGTCAGGCAACGGCGCTGGCAACCCAGCTTGGTGGGCTTTGCGCATGGCCACACTGCGTTGCATGAACCGTGCCGACGAGTTTGAAATGGTGGCGCTGGATTACTGCGTGACATACGAAGTCTCGCCGCCATCGTGGCTTGCACCGCGCTGCAGCTACTCTGATGTGCCGCTAGAAAGCGATGCCGCAGGCGCTGCTGCTGCGCCTGCACAAGACCTGCTGGCCAAACCCAACTGGGGCGCTGCCACAGAGCCAGCGCCGCTGTCCGTGCTCAACCACATAGGACAGGGTGGACAGGGTGGACAGGGGGGGCAGGAGCAAGGGCAAGGGCAGCCACTGCCAACGCTCACCGGCCACATTGAAAACGACGCCACGGCCTTGCTTGATGCGCTGGCCAGCAACGCGCGTCCTGGCCAGCCCTTGGTCATTCCCTGCGATCGCTTGATTCGCATCGACTTTTCTGCCGCTGGTTCCGTACTCAACTGGGCAGCGGACCAACAAAACAAGGGGCGCGATGTGCGCTTTGAAAATCTGCACCGCTTGGTGGCAGTGTTCTTCAATGTGATTGGTATCAGCGAGCACGCTCGTGTAGTGCCGCGCAAAAACTAAGACATCGACAGCAGTGTTTGCCGCGCCACTGCTTGCAACCGGCGCGGCCATCCCCAATTAGGGCCGCTATGGAACAATTTCACGGAACAACCATCATCAGCGTGCGCCGCCAAACCCCCAACGGCGTGCAAGTGGCCATTGGCGGCGACGGCCAGGTGACGCTGGGCAATGTGGTCATCAAAGGCACGGCGCGCAAAGTGCGCCGCCTCTACCACGGCAAAGTGCTGGCTGGTTTTGCTGGCGCTACGGCCGACGCCTTCACGCTGTTTGAGCGCTTTGAAGCCAAGCTAGAAAAGCACCAAGGCCAATTGGTGCGCGCCGCCATCGAGCTGACCAAAGACTGGCGCACCGACCGCGTACTGCGCCGCCTAGAAGCCATGCTGGCCGTGGCCGACTTGGAAGCCTCGCTCATCATCACCGGCAACGGCGACGTCTTGGAGCCAGAGCAAGGCATTGTCGCCATCGGTTCAGGCGGCACCTACGCCCAAGCGGCGGCCAAGGCGCTGCTTGAAAACACCGAGCTGTCGGCGCAAGAAATTGTGAAAAAGTCGCTGGAAATTGCCGGCGACCTGTGCATCTACACCAATATGCACCACACCATCGAGACCTTGTAAGCACGGCTAAATGCTATTTATTTAATAGCTATCAGCGCTTGCTGCATAAGCGTTTGAGGCCGATTTGACCCCATTGACAAAAGGTTTTGCATGTCGTCCCTGACCCCCCAAGAAATCGTCACCGAACTCGACAAGCACATCGTTGGCCAAGCCAGCGCCAAACGCGCCGTGGCCATTGCGCTGCGCAACCGCTGGCGCCGCCAGCAAGTGCCCGAGGCGCTGCGCCACGAAATTACGCCAAAAAACATTTTGATGATTGGCCCCACCGGCGTCGGCAAGACTGAAATTGCCCGGCGCTTGGCGCGCTTGGCCGAGGCACCGTTCATCAAGGTCGAAGCCACCAAGTTCACCGAGGTGGGCTATGTCGGCAAAGACGTGGACGCCATCATTCGCGACTTGGCAGAAATCGCCGTCAAACAAGAGCGCCAAGCGCAGGTGCTGCGCGTGCGCGCCAGCGCTGAAGATGCGGCCGAAGAGCGGATTTTGGACGCGCTGATTCCCAGCGCGCGCGCCAGCGATGGCGCTTCTGCCGCGCCCGCCACCGAGAGCACCGCGCGCCAAGTGTTTCGCAAAAAGCTGCGCGAAGGCCAGTTGGACGACAAAGAGATCGAGATCGATGTAGCCGATACGCGCCCGCAGGTCGAAATCATGGGCCCGCAAGGCATGGAAGAAATGGCCGAGCAGTTGCGCGGCGTCTTCAGTCAAATGGGCCAAGAGCGGCGTCACACGCGCAAACTGCCGATTGCCCAGGCGCGCAAGCTGCTGATTGAAGAAGAAGCGGGCAAGCTGGTCAACGACGACGACATCAAAACCCGCGCGCTGGCCAGTGCCGAGCAAAACGGCATTGTGTTCATTGACGAAATCGACAAAGTCGCCTCGCGCCAAGACAGCAGCAACGCCGACGTTTCGCGCCAAGGGGTGCAGCGCGATTTGCTGCCGCTGGTCGAAGGCACCACGGTATCGACCAAATACGGCCTGATCAAGACCGACCACATCTTGTTTATTGCTTCGGGTGCCTTCCACGTCTCCAAGCCCAGCGACTTGATTCCCGAGTTGCAAGGGCGCTTTCCGATCCGCGTCGAGTTGGAGTCGCTGTCGGTGCAGGACTTTGAGGCCATCTTGATGCAGACGCAGGCCTCGCTGGTCAAGCAGTACCAAGCCTTGCTAGCGACCGAAGGCGTGGCGCTGGAATTCTGCGCTGAAGGCATTACGCGCTTGGCGCAAATTGCTTTTGACGTCAACGAGCGCACCGAAAACATCGGCGCGCGCCGACTCTCGACAGTGATGGAGCGCCTGCTGGACGAGGTCAGTTTTGATGCCGCGCAGCGCCATGGACAAACGGTGAACATCGACGCCGCCTACGTCAACGAGCGCCTACAAGCCCTGAGCCAAGACGAAGACTTGTCGCGCTATATTTTGTAAGCCAAAGCGCCCAAGCCCATACAGCAAACGCTTTCATTTTGATAGCTGCTAACGCTTGCTGCGTAAGGGTTGGAAGCCAATTTTGCTCAAATTATCGGGTTAATTCGCAACTTTGTTCGCTGCTTCGCCCGTTGCTTCGTTTGTTGCGTCCACCACATCGGTGCTGACGGCCAGCGCTGCGGTAGCGGTAGTGGCCGCCGCCGCAACGCTGCGCTCGCTGGCCAGCAGCGCTTGCAGTGCCAGATGCACGCGCTCTAGCGTGCCGCCGGGATTGACCCACCAGTCGGTGGACCAGATGCGCAAAATCTCCCAGCCCAAGCCGCGCAGCACTTGCTCGCGCAGTTTGTCGCGGTCGCGGGCGGTGGCAGAGCTGTGGTAAGTGGCGCCATCGCACTCGACTCCGGCCAAGTAGCGCCCCGGAAAATCCGGATGCACCACGCCCAAATCGACACGAAATGACGACGCGCCGATTTGCGTGTGGACGCGCCAGCCCTTGCGCTCCAAGGCGTCGGCCACGCTGGCTTCAAACGGGCTGTCAAAGTCGCCCTGGCTGCCACGGTGTGACTCGACCAGCGCTTTGGGGCCGCGCTCGGCAAACTCCAAAAAGTGCTTCAAATCGCGCACGCCGTGGGCTTGGGTGCGCGACAAGTCCATTTGGTCGCCGCGCAGACTGGAAAACACGCGCAGCTCGTAGCGCGCCCGCGTGACGGCGACGTTCAAGCGGCGCTCGCCGCCATCCCTGTTGAGCGGGCCAAAGTTCATCGACACCGTGCCAGCAATATCGGGCCCGTAGGTGATAGAAAAATACATGATGTCGCGCTCGTCGCCCTGCACGCTCTCCAAGTTTTTGACAAACAGCGGCTCCAGTTCCGACTCGGCAAAGTAAGACTCTAGCTCGGGGTCTTTGCGCCGCTCGGCGTCCAGCAGATCTTCAATCAGGTGCTGCTGCTCGGTATTGAAGGTGACCACGCCTATCGTCAGGCCCGAAGCGCGAAAGCCCGGCGATTGCAAGCGCGCCACCAAGTCGGCCACCAAGGCTTTGGCTTCAATTTGGTTGATACGCGCGCCGCCTTTTTCGTAGCGCCCAGCCACCCAGTGGAAGCTGACGGCGTTGTCTTCGGTGGCGGGGGACGGAAAGGTCACCAAGCCGCCGCCGTAGTAGCGGTGGTTGCTAAAGGCGATCAGGCTCTCGTGGCGCGAGCGGTAATGCCACGACAGATTGCGCGTGGGCAGGCTGGCACCCAAGCATTCATCCAAGATACTTTCCAAGTCGCTTTCGACGCCTGGTGCGTCGTCATCTGAGCCGCTTTCACGGTCAAAAAAGTTGGTCGGTGGCAACTGTTTCGGATCGCCCACCATCACCACCTGCTTGGCCCGGGCCATGGCACCGACGGCGTCCCACACCGGAATTTGCGAGGCTTCGTCAAAGATGACGATGTCAAAGTTGCTGACGCTGGCCGACAGGTATTGCGCAATCGACAGCGGGCTCATCAGCAGGCAGGGGGTGAGCTGCAGCACGGCGGTCGGAATTTCTTGCAGCAGCTGGCGCAACGGCAGGTGTCTGCTCTTTTTGGTAATTTCGCGACGCAGCACGCCCCATTCGCTGTTGCGCTCAATGCTGTCCAGCGCGGGCAAGTTGGCGCTGAGTTTGGCGCGAATCCACTGGCGCGTGGCAGCGGTGAATTCGTCGTCCAGCGCGCGAAAGGCGCTGATACGCTGCTCGTGCTCGGCCGAGACAAAGCGCTTGAGCACCTCGTCCTCGTCCACCACCTCGGCCAGCCACCATCGCGCGTAGTTCACCTCGAAGGCCTGCAAAGCCTGCGCAGGAGCAATATCGCCCAACGCAATGGCATCGGCCAGCGCACCCAAGCCCACACTGTGCGCGCTGGCCTGGGTGTAGCGCCATGCGCACCACGCGTGCAGTCCGGGGGCTCCCGCCTCGACACGTGCGGCCACATCAGCCAACTCGGCCACATCGCTGTGCGCAAAGCTGTGCTGCAAACCCTCTGGCTGATCGGCCAAGGCACTGAAATGCTCTACCGCGTCGTGCAAGTGGGCAACCTGCGCCACCAGTTGCTGGCAAGCCTGCGCAATAGCACCGCCGCTGGCCAATGCGGGGCTGTGCGTGGTCAGCACCTGCTGCAGCGCTTGGCGCGCGGCAACGCCAGCATCGCCCTGCAACCCCAGCCCCGCCAAGCTCGCTTGCAGCGCCGCATGAAAGCGCAGTGCGCGCTCTAGCGCTTGGGTATCGGTGTCCAAGCCCTGCCACAGGCCGGGGCACTGGACAGCCAAGTCCTGCAGTGCCGCCAGCCGCGTTTCCAGCGCCCCCCGGGCGCTCAGGCGCTGATATTCTTGCTGCAACAGTGCGCCGCACAGGCCGTCGGCGACGGCAGGGTGGGCACCAAGCACGTTGCCGCGCTCGGCCAGCGGCAGGCGCTCGCGCTCGAATGCCAACGCGGCGCGCAACAGCTCCACATCGGTATCGCCACCACGCCAAAGCCCGTAGCTGGCGCCAGACAGTGCGGTGTATTGCGCCAGTTGCTGGTCAATCTCGTGCAGCGCTTGCAGGCGTTGGGCTTCGCGCGCCCAACGGTCGCCACAACAGCCTTGCGCCACAGCAACCAAGCTCTCCAAGCTCTCCAAAGAAAAGGGCTTGTGAAAGCGCGCAGCTTGCAGAGCCGCGTTGGCCCGCAGGGCCATGCGCATATCGTCAGCGCGGGTTTTAAGGCCAAACCACAGGCCATCGGCGGCCAGTCCCGGATTGACTTGGTTGACCTGATCGCTCAATGCTTTGATGCGCACCAGCGCGGCCAAATCTTCTGCGACGCGCGGCTCATCAGCACCTTCGGCGACGGCTTCCAAGGCCGCACGCACGTCGCGCTGGCCCTTCCACGACAGAGGCCAAACCGCTTTTTCTGCCTTGGCCCATGCACGTTGCAGTTGCGCCACATTGAGTTGGGCCACATCGGCGCTGTAAGGCACGGACAGGCTTTGGCGCAGCTGCGCTATCTCGGCAATGCATTGCAGGCCACGTTCGATGTCGTCGCTGACCGCCGCCGGCCACGGCGTACCCAGCTCGGCGTACAGACGCCGACGTTGCTCCAGCCCAGCCATCGCCTGGGTCAGGCGGCCTTGCAACTCTACCGGCCATGCGGGGCGCAGTTGGGCAGAAAGTTGCCGGTGCTGCACCAGCCCATCGATGCCGCACTGCAGTGCCTGCGCAATCTGCACGCTGTCAGGTGCAGCGCAAAAACCCCATTCTTGGCCAGCGGCTTGGGGCAGCGCTTTGGCAAGTGCAACCAGCGCAACGCGCACGGGCTGGCGCAGTGGCGGCCAAGTGATGCCCAACTGCGCGCCCCACTGCTGGGCCGTGTTGGCCAGGTTGTCACTGGCCGTGCGCAGCGCTTGCGCCGCGCGCACGGTGTCTTGCTGCCAGCGCACTGACCAGTCGGGAGCATGGATGCACGCCAATGGGCCTTGGGCCAAGCCCTCAGTGCCAACGGCGCTGGCATTGGCGCGCAAGCGCGCTGCGACATCGCGCAGTTGCGCCAGCGTGGCTTCGTCGTGGGCGTGTGGCAAGGGCCAAGCAAAATACAAATCAGGCAACGCCTCACCCCCAACCACATGGCCGATAGCGCGGTAAATCGTCAGGCCGTTGTCGTAGCGCCGATGCAAGCGCTCTACATAGGTAGAGAGTTGCTCACGCACTCGACCCAGTTGCTGCGCCTTGGCGCTCCAGCTGGCCGCATCGACCTTGCCGCGGGACTCCCACGATTGATTTAACTGCTTGAGCACGTCCAGCTTGCGGCTTTTGTTGGAATGCAGTTCCAGGCAAAAGTCTCCCAGCCCAACTTCGCGCAAGCGGCGGTACACCACATCCAGCGCCGCAATTTTTTCAGCGACAAACAGCACCCGCTTGCCTTCAGCCAAACACTGCGCAATCAGGTTGGCAATGGTTTGGCTTTTGCCGGTGCCGGGCGGGCCAATCAGCACAAAGTCTTTGCCCTTGGCGGCAGCCAGGATGGCCGACAGCTGCGACGAGTCTGCCGGCAGCGGGCTAAACACTTTGTCGGGCGGGTACTCGGCGTCAAGCAGGCGCGGCTCGGGAAAGGCAATGCTGGAGCGGTACGGCTCACGCGGCGAGTCCAGCAGGTGCGCCACCACTGGCGACTTGCGCAGGTCTTCGGTGCGGTCAACCAAGTCCTTCCACATCAGGTACTTGGCAAACGAGAACATCGACAGCACCACGTCTTCGTTGACCTCCCAACCGCGCACATTTTTGATGGCGGTGCGCACCCGCGTCCAAATGCCAGTAACGTCCAGCCCGTTGTCGTCTTGCGGCAAATCGCCCGCTGGCACACCCAGCTCCAGCCGAAAATCTTGCCGCAGCATCTCGATCAATGTCGGGTTAAAGCGCGCCTCGTCCTCGTGTGCTTGCAGCGTAAAACCCGAGCGGGCGCTTTTGCGCTCCAGCACCACCGGCAGCAAAATCAAAGGCGCTTTGATACGCACTTCTGGCTTATCGGGCCGCGTCCAGACCAAAAAACCCAGCGCAACAAACAGCGTGTTGGCTCCACCTTCTTGCAGCGCATTGCGCGCGCCCCGGTACAAATCGACCAAGCGCACATCCAACTCGGCATCTTCCAGCCGAATAAACACTTCACGCCGCTGCAAAGCCTCGGCAGCTTGGGCACCGTGCAGGTCTTCCAGGTGGCGCGCTTCGTGCAGCTGTTGGCTGCGCGGGTCGCTCCCCTCCATCAGCTCACGGCTGGGCAGCAGCTTGATGGTTTTGCCGGTGACCAACACATCTTCCAACGCTGGTGCGGCCACCTCCAGCAACAGCGAGCCCTTGCCCTGGCGAAAGTTAAGTAGCACATTGCGCAGCGACAAATCCAACAGCCGCCGTTGCCAGCGTGCCAACCGGTCTTTGGGATCTAGCTCGGCAGTAGGGGTGTCCTCGGTCAGCGCGCCACGCAGCAGCGTGGGGGCATCTTCAATGGCGATCAAGGCAGCAGAGGCAGTGGCGGCCAGCTCCAGCCCTTCAGGCGTCAGCGCGGGCTTGGCCACGGCTTGCGCCAGTGCCAATGGCTTAATGCGCACCATGCGCGCGCGCTTGACATCGACCACCAGCTCAAACTGCGCATCTTCTGCTTGCGCCAACTGGCGCACCGCTTGGGCAATAGCTTGGCTAAAACGCACCGGCTGGCCTTGCGCCGCCAAAGTGGTTTCAAACACCAGCATTTCTTGCAGCTGCAAGCGCTTGCGCACAGCAGTAACGTCATCGACCACGGCACTGGTAAATTCTTGTTGACTCAGCCACACCCCAACAAAGGCGTGGCCCTTGGTAAACACCAGCAACGGGTTCAGGTGTGCTTGCTCCAAGCAGGCGGCAAACAGCAGCGTCAAATCCAGGCAAGTGGCCAAGCCAGCATCGATCACTTGACCAGGGCTGCGCACCTTTTGGCCAGTGCGCTCAAAGCTGGCTGGGGGCAGCGCGTAGTGCAGCTTTTTCTGCAGCAGCGCCGTCCAAATCGCCGATGCCAACTCCCACGCGCGCTTGGGGCCTTGGGTGTAACCGTCCATAGCGCCAGACTTGCCCGCCGTCTCCAGCACCAAGGCCGCGCCTTTGAGCAGCCGGTCAATCGCCGGGTCGTTGGGCTGGACAAACGCCGCCACCATTTCGGGCAAATCACCCAAACCGCCCCACTGGTTACGCGCCAATAACTCGACGGTGCAGTCGTGCGTGGCCAGTACGGTGTCGTTTGGCTGCGCCGATGTTCGGCTGCACAACTCAAAGTGCAGCATTGCAGGTTCGGCCTCGGTCAAGCGTGATAACAATGCACCGTCAAGTTGGACATCCAAATCGTGCAAGTCATAGGTTTCACCGGCACCCACAGCGTCCAAATACCACGCGCGTGGTTTGACAAACGCAGGCTCAGACACCAAATGCAGCGTCAGCCCCTGAATTGGTGCCGATGTGGCATTGACAATCGCCAGCTCTTGCAGCGCTGGCACCGCATTTTGAAAGTCTGCCAAATTGAGCTTGACCACAGCGCTGACGTGCAAGCTGACGGCCAGCGGAGCGAGCGCCTGGGCCGCCATTGCAGCGGCCTGCCCCCTCTCCACGCCAGCATCCACACCCGCATCAACCAGCCCCAAAGGCAGCTCCAACATATGTTTTCTCCTGTTAGCCAGAATTATCACCACGCCGGGCAAAAAAAAACGGAGTTGGCTTGCACCAATCCGTTTTTGCTACTATTTTAATAGCTACAACCGCATAAAGATAAAGGGCAAAAGCCAATTTCGATGGCTAATTTATCCACCAACGGCCCAGTACCCTCTTCTCAACACATCAGCACACCAGCACCTCAATAGCTGATGGTCATAGACCCCAGATCCACCCGTACCACGGGCTTGCCCAGCGCCGCCTTGGTCGCGCGGGCAAAAGCCATTGACCACTCGGGGTCGGCCAGCAGGCGCTTGCCACCAGCGTGGGCCACAGTCAGCACCTTGTCGGCAGACAGCACTTTGCCGCTGGCGCGCAGGGGCTCGCACTCCAAGCTGATGAACTGGTCTTCCAGCCAGCGGCGGCCCTCTTCGTTCGTCATGGGAGCCTGATCTTCGAGATCAAATTTGAATTCTTCGTTCAGGGACAGGGTGACAGAAACTTCACTGCGCATGGTGACCTTTCAAGGAGGATGGATAAAACCCTAGCTTACACCGAACTTGCTGCGTCTTTGTCCACAACGCGGCGCGCTTGCACCGCAGCCGCCAGTTCGCCCAAGGTAGCCAGCGAGTCTTCCCAGCCCAGGCAAGCGTCGGTAATGCTCTTGCCGTATTCAAGGTTGCTTGGCAAATCTTTGCCGGGGGTGAACTTTTGCGTACCCGCATTCAGATTGCTTTCAATCATCACGCCAAACACGCTGTGCGAACCAGCCGCCAGCTGCGCGGCAATCTCGCGTGCCACCTCTTGCTGCTTTTGGTGCTGTTTGCTGCTGTTGGCGTGGCTGCAGTCCACCATCAAGGTCGCGGGCAATTGCGCTGCGGCCAGGTCGTGGCAAGCAGCGGCGACGCTGGCGGCGTCGTAGTTGGGTGCTTTGCCGCCGCGCAAGATGACATGGCAGTCGCGGTTGCCTTGGGTATCGACACTCGCCACTTGGCCGTTTTTGTGGACTGACAAAAAGTGATGGCCCCGGCCCGCCGATTGGATGGCGTCGGTGGCAATGCGGATATTGCCATCGGTGCCGTTTTTAAAGCCAATCGGTGCCGACAGGCCCGAAGCCAGTTCGCGGTGGACTTGGCTCTCTGTCGTGCGCGCGCCAATCGCGCCCCAGCTGATCAGGTCGGCAATGTATTGCGGCGAGATGACGTCCAAAAACTCGCTGCCCGCTGGCACGCCCAAGCGGTTGATGTCAATCAGCAGCTGGCGCGCCATGCGCAGACCTTCGTCGATGCGATAGCTCTCGTCCAAGTAGGGGTCGTTGATGAGGCCCTTCCAGCCGACGGTGGTACGCGGTTTTTCAAAGTACACGCGCATCACGATCTCCAGCGTATCGGCGTACTGGGTGCGCGCAGCTTGCAGGCGGCGCGCATAGTCCAGCGCCGCAGCCGGGTCGTGGATCGAGCATGGCCCGATGATCACCAGCAGCCGGTCGTCTTTGCGCTGCATGATCTGGCGCACGGCGTGGCGCGTCTTGCCGATGAGTTTTTCCACCGGCGTGCCGGCAATCGGGAAGAAGCGGATCAGGTGTTCCG
>CAIRYF010000397.1 GCA_903882725.1 uncultured Simplicispira sp. | reverse complement strand
CCAGTAAGCTCCATGACCTGAAGTCCTTTTTATTTTGAAATGAAAGCAACCATAGCATTCTTGCGCCTTGTTCTAGCCATCAATGGGGATATCCGTTACGGGACAAAATCAATGGCGACCCATGGCGCAGTTTGTTTTAAGCATCAAATAGGTCTCTAGCCCTTATTCTACCTGCACAAGCAGCTATCAAAAACAGAGTAAATAAACACCATGCCTAGCACTGAAATTTCCCCCGGCCTCGTCGTCCAACGCCTGCCAGTGGCGCAGCGTTTGTCTGATTACAAACTCATCGCGTTCGATATGGACTCGACGCTCATCAACATCGAATGCATCGACGAAATTGCCGATGCTGCTGGCCGCAAGGCCGAGGTGGCGGCGATCACTGAAGCGGCCATGCAGGGCGTCATTACCGATTTCAAAGACAGCCTGCGCCAGCGTGTCGCCATGCTGCGTGGTGTGCCCGTGGAGCACCTAGAGGCCGTGTTTCAAGAGCGCCTGCGCCTAAATCCGGGTGCCCTGGAGTTGATGGCGGCAGCGCGTGCTGCGGGGCTTAAAACCCTGTTGGTTTCGGGCGGCTTTACTTTTTTTGCCGAGCGTGTCAAAGGTCTTTTGGGGATGGATTTTGCCCGTGCTAATCAGCTTGAAGTGGCCGACGGCCTGCTGACTGGCAAGTTGATCGACCAGTGCTGGGGCGATATTTGCGACGGCCAAGAAAAGCGCCGCACGCTGTTGGAAATGGCGTCGCTGTTGGGCATTGCGCTGCACCAAGCGATTGCCGTAGGCGACGGTGCCAATGACTTGCCCATGATGGGCGCAGCAGGCCTGTCGGTGGCCTACCACGCCAAGCCCTCAGTGCGGGCGCAAGCCCAAGTGGCCATTAACCAAGGCGGCTTGGATCGTTTGCTAGAAGTGCTGCGCTAGGGCGTGCGCCGGGCAAGATCAAGATCAAGTCCTTGCCGGTAGCCCCGGTAGCCCCAAGATTCCCGGCATCCGGGGTATCCCTGACATACGTTTCAAGGTGTGGGTGCGTGCAAAACACCCGTTTGAGGGGGGCAGCGTGACCATTAAATCGGCCAGCGTGAGTTTGTCGAGTACGGCAAAAAACCGCTCCATTGCTTCGCTCAGAGCGCTTTGTAAGCGGCAATAGCTGCTTAGGCGGCACTGGTTGGTTTGGGTGTCAAAACATTCGACCAAAGTGAAGTCGGTCTCGGTGGAGCGCACCACTGTGCCTACGTTGATGTCTTGGGCAGGTGTCATCAGGCGCATACCACCGCCACGCCCGCGCGAGGTTTCTAGCAAATTTTGTGCTGCCAGCTGCTGCACAATTTTGGTCAGGTGGCTGCGCGAAATGTCATAGCTCTCAGCCACTTCGCTGATTGTGACGGGTTGTTCGCGCCCTTCGCAGGCAGCGCAATACATCAACACCCGCAGGGTGTAATCCGTCCATTGAGTCAAGCGCATGGCATTTACCCTAAAGCAAAATGTAGATTCATATGTTAAGAATTTTATCTAATAAAATAAACATATCGAATGAATCTTTAAGGATACCCCACCATGAGCACACACATCTCCAGCGCTGCCCGCGCCGATCAAACTTTGGGCCACATCGCCGTGCAACTGCCCGGTGCCACGGCGGTGTTTCGTCGGCTGAAGCTTGATTTTTGTTGTGGTGGGCAGGTGCCTTTAGCGCAGGCGGCGGCCAGTGCCGGGCTGGACGTGGATGCCGTGTTGACTGAGCTGGCCGCCCTGGCTGCGCTGCAACAGCCCACTGAGTTGCCCAGCGCCGCAGAGCCTAGCGCCTTGATTGATCACATCATTGCGCGCTATCACGACGTTCATCGCACACAATTGCCCGAGCTGATTCGCATGGCGCATCGGGTGGAAGCCGTACACCGCGTACACCCCGCCGTGCCGACCGGTTTGGGTGATTTTTTGGAGCGCATGGAGCAAGAGCTGACCACGCATATGCAGAAAGAAGAATCTGTTTTGTTTCCCATGCTCAAGTCGGGCGGCAACCCTTTTGTGGTTCATCCGATTGGCATGATGCGCAGCGAGCACGTTGATCACGGCGTTGCGCTGGAGCAACTCAGCGCTATGACCCATAACGCTACGCCCCCTGAAGGTGCTTGCAACACTTGGCGCGCACTGTACGGCGGTATTGCACAATTGAGCGACGACCTGATTAACCATATTCACCTAGAAAACAACCTGCTGTTTCCTCAGTTTGAGCCAGGTGCCGCAGCAACTGCGCCAGCCATGCCAGCAGCGGCTGCCATGCCAGCCGCTGCCGCTGCCGCTGTTGGTGGCTGTGGTGGATCTTCGGGTTGCAGTTGCAGTTGACATCCTCCTACTGCGTTATTACAGAAAATTGGTCTTATGAAAAAACTCAAAGTCACCATCGAACTCGAAATGTCCGTTCCTGACGATTGGCAGCTGGCTGCTACGTCGGAGGGCTCGCCGGTGCTGCAACTGCCCAATGGCGTGTTCATGGACATCGCCATCGAGCCGCTGTTTGCCAGCAACCCCGAAGAAATCTGGAGCAGCACCGACGACGAAGACACGCTCAACGACATTTTGGATATGGTCGAGAGCGAGGCTGTGACTTATGAGTTTGTCACGCACTGACAGCGCCTCTCCTGCCCACTTCGCCACGCGCCGCAGTACGTTGTTGGGTGGTTTGGGGCTGCTGGCTTTGCCCAGTGCCGTGCTGGCTACCACTGCGGTGCTAGAACCTAAGGTTTGGCCGCGCACACTGGCGGTGCCCGGCGGCGTGGTGCGTTTGTCGCTGGGGCCAGCGCCGACGCCGCCTGCCGCTTTTGCTGGCGAGGTGCCCTTGCTGGTGCTGGGCGACATGATCGAGTGGACGGCAGTGGTCGGTATTGCGCTGTCAGCACCGCTGGGCGCGGCGCACATCACCGTGGCCGCCACACAGGATAGTTCAGCGCGCCAAGTGCCCTACACCGTGGCCGACAAGCGCTACCGCGAGCAGCGCCTGACGGTGGTACCGCGCACGGTCGATTTGTCGCCCGAAAACCAAGCCCGTTACGAGCGCGAGCGCGATCACCAAGCCGGGGTGATGGCGACATTTAGCGCGCTGTTGCCGACCCGTTTGGCCATGCAGGTGCCTGCGCCGGGGCGGCGCTCTAGCTCGTTTGGGCTGCGGCGCGTGTTTAACGGCCAAGCGCGCAATCCGCACAGCGGCATGGACAT
>CAIRYF010000396.1 GCA_903882725.1 uncultured Simplicispira sp. | reverse complement strand
CCTTCGTGAGGAAACAAGTTTTCAGGCCGACGCTGCAGTTTGGGTGTTCGGACTTGCCCGAGGTATGGGTGTGCGCCTAATTTGGTCAAATGAAATTATTTCCCCGTTCTATCATGGCGTTCACCACCTTGCTGTCGGTGATCGGGATGTTGCCGGCGGCCGATTTGCCGTCTGCATTGCCGTCCGCGTTGGTGTCTGATCCCAAGGCTTGGGTGGATGTGATGCCGCCCGCTGATTTGAAGGGCTGGACGCGTCTGGCCATTCCGGGAACAAATGCGCTGGGCCGTGCGCAATGGCATCTGGACGTGGAGCGGCAGTTGCTGGTCTGCGACGGCGATGGGGGCCACGAAATGCTGCGCTTCGACCGCAAGCTGACCAATTGTATTTTTCATGTGGAGTTTCGCTTTGTGCCTTTGACGGTGAAGCGGCCAAAATACAACAGCGGTATTTATATCCGCAATTCCGCCGAGGGCACCATCTGGCATCAATGCCAGTTGACCTTTGACGGCGGCTATCTTTTCGGCAAGACGCCGGTCAACGGGCAGCCGCAATCATTCATGGCGCCGGCCGAAAACCGTTGTATGAAACCCGCCGGCGAATGGAATACGGTGGAAATCACCGCCCGTGGCACCACGCTGCTGCAAGGAGTCTGCGCATGAGTTCGGCCACCACCCACTCCCACTCCCACCCACCACATCCGCCCACCACCTCGCGGCGCAGTCTGCTGCAAGCGGGCAGTTTGGTGCTGCTACTGGGGCGCCAGCACATTGCACAGGGTGCCACCATCATGGCAGTGCGTATTTGGCCAGCGCCCGAGTACACGCGCGTCACCATCGAGTCCAACGGCGCGCTGCGTGCCCAGCAGTTTTTTCTCTCCACGCCGCCGCGCTTGGCAGTGGACATCGAAGGCATCGATCTGAACCCCACACTGCGCGATATGCTGGCTAAAGTTCGCCATGACGACCCCAACATCGCCGGTATCCGCGTCGGCCAGAACGCTCCTGGCGTGGTGCGCTTGGTGATCGATCTGAAACAGCCAGCACTGCCGCAGGTGTTTACCTTGCCACCCATTGCCGCCTACCAGCACCGCTTGGTGGTCGATCTGTACCCCGCCAAGGCCATTGATCCGCTCGAAGCCCTGATCACAGAACGACTGCATGACAAAACCACTGGCACGGCCGCTGCCGCACAAGCCAGCCCTAAACCAGCCCCTGCGCCATCCACTGCCAACGGCCCCGATCCACTGGACGCCCTGATCGCCCAACACGCAGCGCCAGCCACCCACGCCACGACAGCAGCGCCCACACCCACACCAACTAAACCAGCACCAGCACCAGCATCCACCAGCGTGGCTACAGCAACTGCGCCCGCCACAGGCCCAGCCAAGCACACCGACCGCCTCATCATCATTGCCCTGGACCCCGGCCACGGCGGCGAAGACCCCGGTGCCATCGGCCCACGCGGTACACGCGAAAAAGATGTGGTGCTGAAAGTAGCGCACCTGCTGCGCGCACGCATCAACGCCACCAGCGTCGGTGGCAATCCAATGCGCGCTTTTCTGACCCGCGACGGTGACTACTTTGTCCCCCTCGGCACACGCGTAGAAAAAGCCCAGCGCGTGCAAGCTGACCTGTTTGTCAGCATCCACGCCGACGCCTTCACCACACCCGAAGCGCATGGTGCCAGCGTTTTTGCTCTCAGCCAAGGCGGCGCGTCCAGCAGCGCAGCCCGGTGGATGGCCAACAAAGAGAACAAGGCCGATCTGGTTGGCGGCGTCAACATCAAGGCCAAAAGTGCGGAGGTCCAAAGCACGCTGCTGGACATGAGCACCACGGCGCAAATTGTGGACAGCCTCAAGCTGGGTAGCACACTGCTGAGCGAGATGGCACGCGTGGGCAAGTTGCTCAAGGGCCAGGTGGAGCAGGCTTCGTTTGCGGTTTTAAAAGCCCACGACATTCCCAGCGTGCTGGTCGAAGCCGCCTTCATCAGCAACCCGACCGAAGAAGCCAAACTCAACAGCGAAGTATTT
>CAIRYF010000395.1 GCA_903882725.1 uncultured Simplicispira sp. | reverse complement strand
GGGAAGATTCCTTCGGCATCAACCGCAACACGATTGTGCGCATGGTGGAAGAAGTTGCCGAAGTTACCCGCATGGGTGTCGAGGTGGCTGTGGTGATTGGGGGCGGAAATATTTTTCGCGGTGTGGCCGGTGGTGCTGTCGGTATGGATCGTGCCACTGCCGACTACATGGGTATGTTGGCCACAGTCATGAACGCCTTGGCGCTGGCCGATGCGATGAACAAGCAAGGCCTGACCGCACGGGTCATGTCGGCCATCTCGATTGACCAAGTGGTTGAGCCTTATGTACGCCCCAAAGCCTTGCAATACCTCGAAGAGGGCAAAGTGGTGGTGTTTGCTGGCGGCACCGGCAATCCGTTTTTTACCACCGACACCGCTGCTGCGCTGCGCGGTGCTGAAATTGGTGCCGAGCTGGTGCTCAAGGCCACCAAGGTCGATGGTGTTTATACCGCCGATCCATTCAAAGACCCAACTGCCACGCGCTACACCCAACTCAGTTTCGACGAGGCGATGGCCGGTAACTTAGGGATCATGGATGCCACGGCATTTGCCCTGTGCCGCGATCAGAAATTGCCTGTCAAGGTGTTCTCCATCATCAAGCCCGGCGCGCTCAAGCGCGTGATCATGGGCGAAGATGAAGGTACCCTGGTTTACGCTTGATAGAGAAAACATGACTGCCGACATCAAAAATCATATGGAAACCAAGATGGAACAGTCCATCGCGGCGTTCAAAAACAATCTGCAACGCATCCGCACAGGCCGCCCCAGTCCGGCGATCTTGGACACTATCCATGTCGATTACTACGGATCGATGGTGCCTCTGAGCCAAGTGGCCAATGTGCAACTGCTCGACGCTCGCACCCTGAGCGTGCAGCCGTGGGAAAAGAACATGGCGGCCAAAATTGAAAAGGCTATTCGCGAGAGCGAGCTGGGCCTGAACCCGGCTTCGATGGGTGACATCATCCGCGTGCCAATGCCGTCGATGAGCGAAGAGCGCCGCAAGGAAATGACCAAGCTGGCGCGCAACGAAGGCGAGTCAGCCAAAATTGCCGTGCGCAACCTGCGCCGCGATGCCAATGAGGCGGTCAAAAAACTGGTCAAAGACAAGTTGGCCTCAGAAGACGACCAAAAGCGCGCCGAAGCCGACATTCAGAAAGTCACTGACAAGCATATTTTGACCATTGATGCGCTGGTGGCCGCCAAAGAGCAAGACATCATGGCCGTCTGAGGCCTGCCGATGTTCGACGCTGCATTAACGATGTGCTGAACTTTCCTGCTGGCATACCGCGCCATATCGCCATCGTGATGGACGGCAATGGCCGCTGGGCCAAACGCCGTTTTTTGCCACGTCTGGCGGGCCACAAGCAAGGCGTGACGGCGCTGCGCCACTGTACCCAAGCCTGCGCCGAGCGCGGTGTTGCAGTGCTCACGGTGTTTGCTTTTTCCTCCGAAAACTGGAATCGGCCCAGCGACGAAGTCTCTGGCCTGATGGAATTGTTGGCGCTGGCGCTGTCGCGCGAGGTGCCACAACTACACAAAGACGGCGTGCGCCTGCACTTTGTCGGTAACCGCCAAGGCCTGTCGGACAAGGTGCGCGCTGGCTTAGAGCAGGCCGAAGCCGCCACCGCGCGCAACACCCGCTTGGTGCTCAATGTGTGCTTTAACTACGGTGGCCGCTGGGATGTGGCCCAAGCTGCAGCCGGTTTGGCAGCGCGCGGCGAAGCCATCACCGAAGCCAGTCTGAACGCCGCTATGGCGCTGGCCCATGTGCCAGACCCCGATTTATTGATCCGCACCGGTGGCGAAATGCGCCTGAGCAATTTTTTGCTGTGGCAGGCCGCTTACAGTGAGCTGGTGTTCAGCGATTGCCTCTGGCCCGAATTTGATGCAGCGGCGCTGGACGAAGCGATTGCCGTCTACCAAGCCCGTGAACGCCGTTTTGGCAAAACCTCTGAGCAAATTACGCCTGCGCAGCCCAGTCACACCAACGCTGCCAATGCTGCCAAGGCTGCACGTGCCTGAAAGGCTTTTATGCTGAAACAGCGTGTCATCACCGCCTTGGTGCTGCTGGCGATTTTGTTGCCGACTTTGTTTTATCCCTCGCCTTTGCCTTTTGCCATCGTCGTGCTGGTGCTGATGGCCGCCGGCGCGTGGGAGTGGGGGCGGCTCAACGGCTGGGGGCAATTTGGCTCGCTGGCCTTGGGCGCAGTCTGCATATTGCTGTGCGGCACTAGCGCTGGGCTGGGTTGGTTAGAGCGCCCGCTGACCAGCGTCTGGGTCATTGGCGGTGCCGTGTGGGTGCTGGGCGGCGCGGCCTTGCTGCGCGCTGGCGTGCCCGGTTGGCCGCGTGTGCCGGCTGCCGTGCGGCTGGTGGTGGGCGTGTTGGCACTGTGGCTGGCGTGGCTGGCGGTGGTGCAGGCGCGCATGGTCGGTATCAATTTTTTGCTGTCGGTGCTGGCGCTGGTTTGGGCGGCCGACATCAGCGCCTACTTTGCCGGTCGCGCGTTGGGCCTGCGCTTTACTAAAAACAAATTGGCTCCAGCGATCAGCCCTGGCAAGAGCTGGGAAGGCGTCTGGGGCGGTGCCGTCGGCGTGCTGCTGCTGGCGCTGGTCTGGGTGGCGATAGATGCGGCAGGCTACACCAGTGTGCCGAGTTTTTATACCGTGCTGGTGCGCCAAGGCTGGTGGCTGCTGCTGCTGGCGGCGCTGTTTATGACCGCAATGAGCGTCGCCGGCGACTTGATTGAATCGCTCATCAAGCGCAGCGCCGGTGTCAAAGACAGCAGCCATTTATTGCCCGGCCACGGCGGTGTGCTGGATCGCGTCGATGCCTTGCTGCCGACCTTGCCGCTGGCGCTGATGCTTTACTCCTTGGTATCTCCATGAAACAACGGCTGACAGTTTTAGGTTCCACCGGCTCCATCGGTGTCAGTACGCTCGATGTGGTGGCACGCCACCCAGAGCGCATTGAGGTCTTCGCCCTCAGCGCCGCCACGCAAGTGGATGCTTTGCTGGCGCAATGTGCGCAGTTTCAGCCGCGCTACGCTGTAATGGCCAGCGATGCCCACGCACAGCTGTTGGCAGAAAAAATACAGTCAAATCAGCTTCCAACCCAAGTAATACGTGCGGTTGATGCTCTTGAAATAATAGCATCACACACGGATGTGGATACGGTGATGGGTGCCATTGTGGGCGCAGCTGGCTTGGCACCGTGCCTGGCAGCGGCGCGCGCTGGCAAGCGCCTGCTGTTGGCCAATAAAGAAGCGCTGGTGGTTGGCGGTGAGCTGTTTATGCAGGCGGTGCGTGACGGCGGTGCCACACTGCTGCCCATTGACAGCGAGCATTCGGCCATTTTTCAATCGCTGCCCGAAGACCCCAGCACCTGGGCGCAGCGCGTTGACAAAATAATTTTGACCGCCTCGGGCGGGCCGTTTCGCCAGCGCGCGCCCGAGACCCTGCGCCACGTCACGCCCAGCGAGGCCTGCGCACACCCCAATTGGGTGATGGGGCGCAAAATTTCTATCGACTCGGCCACCATGATGAACAAGGTGCTCGAAGTCATCGAGGCGCGCTATTTGTTTGGCTTGGCACCGGACAAGCTGGACGTGGTGATCCACCCGCAAAGCGTCATCCATTCCATGGTGCAGTACCACGACACCTCGGTGGTGGCGCAACTGGGTACGCCCGATATGCGCGTGCCGATTGCT
>CAIRYF010000394.1 GCA_903882725.1 uncultured Simplicispira sp. | reverse complement strand
CGTAGCCGCAAAAACCCCAATCCCTCTTGCTTCACGCTGGTCGATGCCGCCGTTGCACGTTTCACCACAGATACCGCCAGTAGCACCAGCCACGCCGGTGTCAAGTGACCCGAATTTTTGGACTTTAAAAGAAAGAGACGCGGAGATGGACACACCACTTCGTAAAGATCACGATACCCCGCTGCGCGGCGTGCGTGCCAACATTGTGCAATCCATCCGCGCCCATCGCGTGCAGGACTTGCAGGATGCGGCTGCTGTGCTGGGGCACCATTTTCTTTACGCCAACCTCGCCCACGCATTGACCAAACAAGATGTGCTGGATTTGATTGCCCAGCAATTTATGTTTCCGGCGCACTTTGGCAAAAATTTGATGCACTGGCAGACTGCATGACTGATCCGTTGCACAAGTCTGGCCCGCAGCCGGGCTTTGTGGTGGTGCTAGAGCAAATCCCCGCCACCGCCAAGTTTGACAAAGAAGTACGCGAGCAGCTGCTTGACGTTTTCCGCGACGCGGCTGAATACTGGGGTGATCGCAAAATTGCGTTTCGCTGTTTTTATTCTTTTCTGTAGCCCGTTCTGCGACCCATAGCCAGGTAGAACGGGCGAATGAGGCTTTACCGGTCAGCGCACCGGCAGCGTTGCTGGGGATTGCCATCGGCACCCCCGACACCGAAAAATTGCCTACCGACAAATTGGTGGATATTTCGGCACTGGCGCTGCGCATGAGCAGCCCGTTCAATGCCAGCTACTGGCTGGCAGCCGCCTAAAGCAGTTGCGCCGCTCATTCAACGTCAAACCCGTCCTTGTGGCGGGTTTTGTGTTTTGTGTGCCGCAGGCAGCCACTGCGCGCCTACCGTGGTTTGATGGCTGGAAGGCTCAAAATGTCCAAAGATAAAACGCTTAACGTCTGCTCGGACTGCGGCGGCACCAGTCCCAAATGGCTGGGCAAATGCCCACAGTGCAATGCCTGGAATACGCTGATCGAGTCGGTCGCTTCAGGGGCGGGCGGTGCTGGCACCAGCAAGCACCGCTACAGCGCGGCGCAATTTATCGGCTTGGCGATGGCGCAAGAAGTCACGCCGTTGTCGGCCATCGAGGCCACCGACGTAGCGCGCACTCCCAGCGGCATCGACGAGCTCGACCGCGTGCTGGGCGGCGGCATTGTCGAAGGCAGTGTGGTGCTGATAGGCGGCGACCCCGGCATTGGCAAATCGACGCTGCTGCTCCAAGCGCTGGACGCCTTGCAGCACAGCGGACTGCCCACGCTGTACGTCACTGGCGAAGAAAGCGGCGCACAGGTGGCGCTGCGCGCGCACCGCTTGGGGCTGCTGGGCAGCCAAGTGAATGTGCTGGCGGAGATTGAGTTAGAAAAAATCTTGGCTACGGTCGAATCCACCCAGCCCGCCGTGGCGGTGATTGACTCGATCCAGACGGTGTATTCCGACCAGCTGACCTCGGCACCGGGATCGGTGGCGCAGGTGCGCGAATGTGCGGCGCACTTGACGCGCATGGCCAAGCGCTCGGGCGTGGCGATTGTGCTGGTTGGCCACGTCACCAAAGAAGGCGCGCTGGCCGGGCCGCGCGTGCTGGAGCACATGGTCGATACGGTGCTGTACTTTGAGGGCGACACGCACAGCCAGTTTCGTTTGGTGCGCGCCATTAAAAACCGCTTTGGCGCGGTCAACGAGATTGGCGTGTTTGCCATGACCGAAAAAGGTCTCAAAGGCGTGACCAACCCCAGCGCCATCTTTTTAAGCCAGCACAGCGAGCCAGTGCCCGGCAGTTGCGTGCTGGTGACGCTGGAGGGCACGCGCCCGCTGTTGGTTGAAATTCAGGCGCTGGTTGATGGCGGCGGGCCCAATCCGCGCCGCTTGTCGGTGGGGCTGGATCGCGACCGTTTGGCGATGCTGTTGGCGGTGCTTAACCGCCACGCCGGCGTCGCTTGCGCCGATCAAGATGTGTTTGTCAACGCGGTGGGCGGCGTGCGCATCAACGAGCCAGCCGCCGACTTGGCAGTGATGCTGGCGATCACGTCCAGCCTGCGCGGGCGGGCGCTGCCCAAGGGATTTTTTGCCTTTGGCGAGGTGGGGCTGGCCGGTGAAGTGCGCCCCGCGCCGGGCGGTCAAGATCGTTTGAAAGAGGCCGCCAAACTCGGCTTCACGGTGGCCGTGGTGCCCAAGGCCAATGCGCCCAAAAAGCCCATTGCGGGGCTGACCATCCATGCCGTTGAGCGCATTGAGCAAGCCATGGACGCAGTGCGCAGCTTGGAGTGATAGCTAGCGGACCTTGCGCGCCGTAAAATCTTCGGTTTTGCGACTAGCTGAAACCAAAGGAATCCCATGAGCCCCGTAGTTCCCTCGATGGCCGATCGTGACGGCAAAATTTGGATGGACGGCCAGATGGTCGATTGGCGCGATGCCAAAGTCCATGTGCTGACCCACACCCTGCACTATGGCTGCGGCGCTTTTGAAGGCGTGCGCGCCTACAACACCGTAGACGGCACAGCCATCTTCCGCCTAGAAGAGCATACCGAGCGCCTATTCAACAGCGCCAAAATTTTGCGCATGAAAATCCCGTTCACCAAAGAAGAAGTGAACGAAGCGCAAAAAGCCGTGGTGCGCGAAAACAAGCTCGAATCCTGCTACTTGCGTCCGCTGACCTGGATTGG
>CAIRYF010000393.1 GCA_903882725.1 uncultured Simplicispira sp. | reverse complement strand
GCCTTGCGCCATGTCGGCCACACGCTGTGCGGCACCCACAGCGCAGGCCTGTTCGGCAGCGTCGGCAAAGTTAAAGGTGTGCGGCCCCAGTACCAGCGGGCAGGCACAGGCGGCGGCTTCGATCAGGTTTTGCCCACCCAACGGGGCAAAACTGCCGCCCAGCAGCGCCACGTCTGCCAAGCCGTAATACAGCGCCATTTCGCCTAGCGAGTCACCTAACCAGACGTCGGCAGACGGCGGCGCTAGCGCCGTCGGCAGCCATTGGCTGCGCCGCGCCACGCGCAGACCCGCAATCTCTAGCAGCTGCGCCACGGCGTCAAAGCGCTGCGGGTGGCGTGGCACGATCAACCATTGCACATTACCCAGTGCTTGGGTGGCTTTATTTACTCCTGATTTAATAGCTAGCACCGCTGGTATTTGTTGGGCTATAGGCCGATTTGATACCAAATTAGACACACTCTCTAGCCACAGCGCTTCTTCGCCTTCGCGGCTGCTGGCCAGCAGGACTATCGGGCGTGGGCTGTGGGCACGCCACGCACGGCCTTGGGCCAGTTGGGCGGCGTCGGGGATGGCGTCAAATTTCAGGTTGCCAAACACGCCTTGCACCGGCGCGCCCAAGTGGCGCAGGCGCTGGGCGTCGGTCTCGGTTTGCGCCCAGACTGCTGTCAGCGCGGCATAGGCCGGGCGCGCCAGCCACGCCAAGCGCTGCGCTTGGCGCTGCGATTTGGCGCTCAGGCGGGCGTTGACCAGCGCCAGCGGCACGCCGTGAGCGCGGCAGCCGACGACCAAGTTCGGCCAAAGTTCGGTTTCCATCAGCAAGCCAACGCTGGGCTGAAAGCGCTGCAAAAACCGCGCCACCGCCGCGCGCGTGTCCCACGGTTGCCAGACCTGCACGTCGCCGGGCTGCAGCAGCTTGGCACCTTCGGCGCGGCCAGTGGCCGTGCCGTGGGTCAGCAGCAGGCGCATTCCGGGCAGTTGCTGGCGCAGCGCAGTCAGCAAAATGGCAGCGGCGCGGGTTTCGCCCAGCGAAACGGCGTGGATCCACACCAGTGGTGCGGTGTTGGCCGTGTTGGCCGGTGGCAGCGCACTGTCTGTGTAGTCGCCAAAGCGTTCGGCCACGTGCTGGCCGTAGCCGAGCTCGGCCACGGCGCGGCGGCGCAGTTTGCGCCTGAGCAGCGGCTGGGCGGCCCAGGTCAGGGCGCTGTACAGCCACAGAGCGATGCGCTGCATCACGGCAAGTCAGTGCGTTCAATGCGCAGCATCGCCAATCGCCGCGTCGGGCTTGACGCGGTGCAGCAGCGCCAGCATCTCCTGTGTGATGCGCGCCAGCGCTTGCGGCGTGTGGCCTTCAAAACGCAACACCAGCACCGGCGTGGTGTTGCTGGCGCGGATCAGGCCAAAGCCATCGGCCCAATCAACGCGCAGGCCGTCGATGGTGTTGATGTGCGCCGGTGCGGCAAAGGTGCTGGCGGCCAGCGCTTGCAGTTGCGCGGTGAGCTGGTGCGGCTCGCCTTCGGCGCAGGCGACGTTCAGCTCGGGCGTGCTAAAGCTGGTGGGCAGGGCGTTGAGCACGGCGCTGGGGTCGGCGCTGCGGCTCAAAATTTCTAACAGACGCGCGCCAGCGTAAGTGCCGTCGTCAAAGCCGTACCAGCGCTCTTTGAAGAAGATGTGGCCGCTCATCTCGCCGCCCAGGGGCGAATCCAGCTCTTTCATGCGCGCTTTGATCAGCGAGTGGCCGGTTTTGTACATCACCGGCTGGCCGCCCGCAGCGCTGATGGCCGGGGCCAAGCGCTGCGTGCATTTGACATCAAACAAAATTTTTCCGCCGGGCACGCGCGCCAACACGTCTTGGGCAAACAG
>CAIRYF010000392.1 GCA_903882725.1 uncultured Simplicispira sp. | reverse complement strand
CAGTCGGCAGGGCAAAGGGCAAGTCAACCAGCGCGTCGATGATCTTTTTGCCCGGAAACTCATAGCGCACCAGCACCCAAGCAATCAACAGGCCAAACACCACATTCACCAGCGCCGCAATCAGCGACGCACCAAAGGTCAGCTGGTAGGACGCCAACACACGCGGCGCACTGACCGCCTGCCAAAACTGTGGCCAAGTCAGCGTAAAGGTCTTGAACACCAGCGCTGACAGCGGAATCAGCACGATGATGCTGAGATAAAACAGCGTGTAGCCCAGCGTCAGGCCAAAGCCGGGCAGCACCCGTTGGGGGCGGCGCTTGGTGGCAGTCGGCATGGCTTACTTGGTGCCGGGGGCGTAAATTTTGTCGAACTGGCCGCCGTCGTTGAAATGCACTTTTTGTGCCTCACTGAGCGAGCCAAAGTATTTAGCGACAGTAAATTGCTTGAGCGGCTTGAACAACTCGGCGTGCTTTTTCAGCACCGCCTCAGAGCGCGGGCGAATGGCGTGCTGGGCGGCAATTTCTTGTGCTGCGTCGGTGTAGAGAAAGTCCAAATAGGCCTTGGCCAACGCACCGGTGCCTTTTTTGGCCACGGTGCGCTCAACCACCGCCACCGGGTTTTCTGCCGTCACGCTGACCGACGGGTACACCACATCGACCTTGCCCGCGCCAAATTCGCGGTTCACCGAGACCACTTCGGACTCAAAGGTGATCAGCACGTCGCCAATGTTGCGCTGCAAAAAAGTCGCCGTGGCATCGCGCCCGCCCTTGGCCAGCACCGGCACATTTTTGTAGAGCTGGCCGACAAATTCTGCCGCCTGCGCATCGGTGCCACCCTTTTCGCGCACGCTGCCCCAAGCGCCCAAATAGGCATAACGGCCATTGCCGCCGGTTTTGGGATTGACGACGATGACTTGCACGCCGGGCTTGGCCAGGTCGCTCCAGTCTTGGATATTTTTTGGGTTGCCTTTGCGCACCAAAAACAGCATGGTCGAGGTGGTGGGCGAGGCATCGTGCGGAAATTTCTTCGCCCAATCTTTGGCAACCACGCCGTTGTCAGCCAAAAACTGCACATCGGTGGTGGTGTTGAACGTCACCACATCGGCGGCCAGTCCGTCATTCACCGCGCGCGCTTGGGCGCTGGAGCCACCGTGGGCTTGGTCAATTTTGATGTCCTTGCCGGTGGTTTTTTTGTAGTGTGCAACAAAGGCGGGGTTGATGTCTTTGTAGAACTCTCGCGCCACGTCGTAAGACGCGTTGAGCAAGCTGTTGCTCTGGGCACCCGCAACACCCGCAGCCGCCAAGGCCGCAGCCGCCAGCACCGATTTGAGAGAAAAAGAAGCCATAGCGCACACCATCCCAAAATTAACGAATGGCGCGATTGTGGGTAGGCAGGCTTAAAACTCAAAAGAATATATTTTTGTTAATTTATTGATTTTTTAATATAAGAACGGCCTGGCGCGTGGCTTGGCTGCTGCAGCCGGGCATGGCCTCGCCCAAATAATCGAGAAACTGCCGTACCGCCGGCGACAACCCGCGTCGCGACGGAAACACCGCGTGGACGATGCCGCGCTGGGGTGCCCAGCCCGCCAGCAAATGCACCAAGCGCCCGGCGCGCACGGCGTCGTGGCACAGATAGTCGGGCAACCAGCACATACCGGTGCCCGCCAGCGCGGCGCTGTGCAGCGTCAGCAGGTCATCGACGACGTAGCGCGGGCTGTGGTGCAGGGTGTGTTCGCGCCCCTCGGGGTCGATCAGGCGCAGGCTGGTGCGCCCGTCGCTGGCCGACATGGCCATGCTGTCCAGCCGTGCCAGGTCTTGCAAAGTGCGCGGCACGCCTTGGCGCGCCAACAAGGCCGGGCTGGCCACCAAAATTTGCGCGGCCTCGTCCAGCCGCTTGACCACCATGCTGGCGCTGTCGTCCAGCGTGGTGCGCACGCGCAGCGCCACATCAATGCCTTCCTCCACCAAGTTGACAACGCGGTTGCTGACCTGCATTTCGACGCGCACTTGCGGATAGCGCGCCAAAAACGGCGGCATCAAGTCGGCCAGCACAGTTTGCGCCAGCGTGATCGGGCAGGTCACGCGCACGGTGCCGCGCGGTGTGGTCTGCACTTGGGCCACCGTATCGGCCGCTGCTTGGGCGGTTTCGCGCAGTGCTTGGCAGTGGCGCAAATAGGCTTCGCCTACCTCCGTCAGTGACAGTTGGCGCGTGGTGCGCTGCAACAGGCGCACGCCCAGCTGCGCCTCCAGCGCAGCCACACGGCGCGACAGACGCGACTTGGGAACGCCCAAGGCGCGCCCAGCGGCAGCAAAACCACCGCGCTCGATCACTTCGGCAAAGTAAATCATGTCATTGAGGTCGTGCATGGCGGGCCTTTATTGTTCTAAAAATAGGACGAACAAGCGCAAACTTGGGGACTTATCACTCAATCGCACCAATTTTATAATCGACCCATCGCCACATCCAGTGGCACCTACGGCACTTCTTTGAGGACACACCATGCAACTGCTCCATATCGACTCCGCCATCACCGGCGCGCAATCTGTCTCGCGCCAGCTCACCGCCCAAACCGTGGCGGCGTGGCAAGCCCAGCATCCGGGCACCCACGTCAGCTATTTGGACTTGGCTGCTAACGCGCCCGCACATTTCACCAGCGACGCCATGGCACCGCGCACCGGCCAGACTGAGGGCTTGAGCGCCGCCCAGCAGCGCGAAAACGCCGTCTCCGAGCAATTGGTCAGCCAATTTTTAGCGGCCGATGTGGTGGTGATTGGGGCACCGCTGTACAACTTTGGCATTCCCAGCCAGCTCAAGGCGTGGATTGACCGCATTGCCCAGCCCGGGCGCACCTTCCACTACACCGCCAACGGCCCTGAAGGACTGGCCACGGGCAAGACCGTGATCGTTGTGTCCAGCCGGGGCGGCGTCTATTCAACCAGTGAGGGCGGGCGCGCCATGGAGCACCAAGAAAGTTATCTGCAAACGGTGCTCGGGTTTTTTGGTGTCACTGACGTGCGTTTTGTGCGCGCCGAGGGCGTTGCCATGGGCGAAGACGCCAAAGCCGCTGCCCTGGCCGCTGCCGCCCAGCACATCCGCGACCATGTCGCCCCGCGCCCGACCCCTGTGCTGAAAGTGCAGGCCGCCTGAACCAACCGGGCCAGCGCCAGCTGGCGGTTGATTCAAGCAGCCACAAAAAAACCTGCCGACATCGCTGTGGGCAGGTTTTAGGGCGCGTTTATGGCAGATTAAACGGCGACTTTGGCAGCCAAGGCGCTGCGGTAGTTCTCCATGCCATCCAAAATTTCTTTGTGTGCTTCGTCAATGCCTTCCCAGCCCAGCACCTTGACCCACTTGCCTTCTTCCAGGTCCTTGTAGTGCTCGAAGAAGTGCTGGATGGT
>CAIRYF010000391.1 GCA_903882725.1 uncultured Simplicispira sp. | reverse complement strand
TTTCGAACACCACTTGGCGCGCTTTGTAGGCTTTGCCATCAGGCCCGGCCACGGCATCGACGTTGGCCAAGTTGCTGGCAACGACGTTGAGGCGCTGCGATTGCGAGCTGATGGCGCTGCCCGAAACGCTGAAAATGGAAAACATCGACATGGCGGGGTGTGCTTTCTAAGGCTAAGGCGGATGCTCACTGGCCTTGAATGGCACTGAGCATGGTTTTGGCGCTGCCGTTGATAAAGCGCAGCGTGGCTTCGTAGCGCACGGCGTTATCAACAAAGCTGGCGCGTTCGCGGTCTAGGTCAACGGTGTTGTTATCCAAGCTGGGCTGGGTTTGCACGGTGTAGCCCAGCGCGCTGTCGCGGTCGTTGTGAAAGCGCACCGTGGGCAGCGGGATATGGCTGGGATTACTGGTCGAGGCGGCTCGGCTTTCGGCATTGCGGGCGCTGCGCTCGCTGGCTTGTGTCGCTTCTTGCATGGCGGCCGTAAATTTGATGTCGCGGGCGACGTAGCCGGGAGTGTCGGCGTTGGCAATGTTGCTGGCGATGGCACGCTGGCGCTCGGAGCGCACCAACAGTGCGTTGCCGTGAAATCCCAGTTGGTTGGTCATCTTGTCGAGCATGGGTGCCTTCGCCGAGGGTGATAGAAAGGAGAAAGGAGAAAGGGTCAAATGGCCAGCCACGGTAGGCGGCGTCCGACGTGGGTGAATTATGGAAACGCAGCGCTTTTTCTAAGCGGGAAAGAAGGCGGGTATTGCTGGGTTGTTCAGCGCTTTGGCGGGTGCTGCGCTGCCTATAGTTCCAGTAGTGAAATGGCCTGTTGTGGGTACGCAGGCCAACCCCTTTTTTGGAGGCAAACCATGTCGCTTTTTTTCTTTGCCGTGTCCTTGCCGACCTCTTGGCGCGCTGCTGTGGCTGGCACAGCGCTGGCTGCTATGATTTTTGGTGCCTTGCCAGTACACGCACAGGCACAAGCTGCGCAAGCATCTACTGACTTGGGTCAGCTCACCCAGAGCTGGATTGACGCAGCACTGCGACAAACGCCCCAGAGCACACCGCTGCGCATGGAGGTGGATGTTGGTGCCCTCGATGAGCGCCTGCGCTTGGCACCGTGTGCGCGTGTGGAGCCTTATTTGCCGGCGGGGGCACGCTTGTGGGGGCGCTCGCGGCTGGGGCTGCGCTGCCTAGAAGGTGCCACGCGCTGGAACGTGTTTTTGCCTCTGACTATCAAGGCCTATGGCCCGGCTTGGGTGTTGATGAGCAATGTTCCCATGGGCACCTCACTGACTGAGGCAGATGCCACTCAATCTGAGGTAGATTGGGCTGCCGAGCCAGCGGCGGTCGTCGCTGATCCGGCGCAGTGGGTTGGACAGGTGGCTGCGCGCCAGCTGCTGGCAGGTCAAACATTGCGCCAATCGATGGTGCGGACACCGCATTTATTCAAGTCTGGTGCCCAAGTGCGCGTAGTGGCTGAGGGCCCCGGCTACGCCGTAAGCGCTACTGGCCAAGCTATGGCCGCTGGTGCTGCGGGTCAGACGGTGCGTATTCGCATGACCAATGGCCGGATAATCAGCGGCATTGTCAATGAGACTGGCTCCGTTGCGGCGGCTCTCTGACCCCCGCAGCAGGCATCAGGAAGATGGTGTGCTGACCTGTCCGGGGCTACAAATCGCTAAAGTACGCAGCGAATAGGTCGAAAACATGGTTACTGATGCCCTACGTTACAAGGGGTGGTGGAGAGTGTGATGAAGATAGGTCAAAAACCGGAGTTGCCCAGCGCTGTAGCGCAGGCCGCAGGCTCTGCCAAGCAGCAGGCTCGCACTGGTGCGCCTGCTGCCCAAGCGTTGGGCCAAGGCGTTGCTAAAGCCAAAACTGCCGGTGCGCCTGTGTCGTTCTCCACTGTTGCCCGTGGCCTAGAGCCCACCAGCCGCAGCAGCAGTGATTTTGATGTTGATCGTGTCAATACGATGCGTGCAGCCATTGCCAATGGTACTTTTCAGTTCAATCCCCAGGTGGTAGCCGACAAAATGTTGTCTAACGCCTTCGAAATGTTGTCGCACGCACGTGCTTAAACCGCCATTTTTTTAACCTACTATTGATGCTGTCATGCCACTGGAACAAACCCTTGCCTTGGTAGAGCAGCAGCTCACGCAGGTGTCAGAGCACTTGTTGGCCAACGATGCGATGGCGCTGGAGCGCAGCAGCGCTGCTTTGCGTCATGCTATTGCTGGTTTTTCTGACGCCATGGTGCTGGCGCGGCGCCGACAGGCGTTGTCACCTGCTCTGGTGCAGCGTTTGCAAGATATTCATGTCCGTTTGGGCGCACAGCGCCAAGGTTTAGCGCGTATGGCAGCAAGCACTGATCGCTTGGCTGCGGTATTGTTGCCAAGTGCCCCTGACGCTACTTATTCCCGCGCCTTGGGTATGCGCGGTGTCTCTGGCTCTGGAGCGCGCATCTATAGTTCAACTTACGCGCATTGAGGCGCATTGGGCATTGGGCATTGCGTTGTGGTACGGCGTAAAAAGCCGCCATTGCTGTTGTGCAATGGCGGCTTTTTTGTGGGCGGCTTGTGCGGGCGCGCTTTAGTGGCTGCGCATCTTGGCCCGTAGGCGTGCAATCGACTGGCTGTGTAGCTGGCAAATGCGCGATTCTGTAACGTCCAGCACGGCGGCAATTTCTTTCAGATTCATATCGTGCTCGTAATACATCCCCATGATGTACTGCTCGCGCTCTGGTAAAGACTCAATCGCTTTGACCAGTGCGGCGCGCAGGCGCTGATCGCGCAACAGCTCAACGGGATTGTTGGGGTTGCTGTCTTCGTTGTCAGAAATATCGTGGCGCTCCAAAAAGCCTTCTTCGCCTTCTCCGTCCTCTTTGCCGCTGCGCGTCATGTCCTCCAAATACACCAGCTGTGTGCCGCGCACCTTGCCTAGCAGACTTTGGTAGTCGGGCAGAGACATTCCAAGCTCTGCAGCAATTTCTGATTCGAGCGGACAGCGGCCTAGCTTTTGCTCGACACGCTGCACGGCTTTTTCGATATCTTTTTGGCTTTTGCGCGAGCTGCGCGACATCCAGTCACCTTCGCGCAGCTCGTCAAGCATGGCCCCTCGAATGCGCTGCGTGGCGAAAGTCTCAAACTGCACGCCCTGTGCTGCTTCGTAGCGCGATAAAGCTTCGGTCAGACCGATCATTCCGACCTGTATCAGATCGTCGAGTTCGATGTTGGGGGGGAGTTTGGCAATCATATGGTGCGCCAGCCGTCGCACCAGCGGCACATGTTGGCGAATTAACGCTTCACGGTCGAGCTGGCCTTTGGCGGTGTACATCACTGTCAATGCCTCTGATAAAAAGGCGGATAGCTCTCGTTGAGGGAGTGCTGGGAGTCTGGTGCAGCATAAGCGGGTACACCGTGGGTGGGCACACCAATGGTGCCGGCGTTTTCCAGTAGGCGCAGGGCCAAGCGCTGCATATCTCGGGCACTGCCAGCGTAGATGCTGGTGGTGCCAATTTGTTGGCCTAGGTGGCGCTCGGCGCATTGGCGCAGGGTGTGCAGTTCGCTGTCAATCTCGCGCCGCCGCGCTGGTGCGTCAGAGTCGGCCATGCAGGCTACCGTACCTGCCAAACCGGTATGTATTGCCAGTTGTTTGAGTTGCTTGTAGCTGGTAACCACGCCGGGTTTGCCAGGCTGCATCAACAGCAGCGGTGCCGTCGCCGTGCCTTTGAGCAGTGGTGTCGAAAATGTGGCTACCGAGGCGTACACCACGATCAGGGCATATTGGCGAAACAGGGGCTGTAGCGCTCGCAGCGGTTGTGATGCATGGGGCGGGCTAAAAGCCAGGGTGTACAAACCTTGAAAAGCTGGCAACACCGCTAAGGAGGAGGTGTGTGTGCTGTCCATAGAAAAGCTGCCGTCGCCTCTGGGGGCATTTGTCAGCAGATGCTGTAGGCCAGGTGCTTCGTAGCTTTCTTCGGCAGTACCGTCGAGTACAACCACCGGATAGCCTAGGCGCTGCAGGTGCGAGCAGACCTGCCAGAGTGTTTCCAGCGCCTGCCCATCCTTGCCTTGGCTGACCACAGCGGTCAGGCGCAATTCAATTTCTGGCGTGTGGCAGTGCAGGCTGGTGCCTTGGTGCAAGCTGAGGTCAAGCATCGAGGACTCCCTTTTCAAACGATTGGTGTGGCGTGTGCGAGAAGAAGAAATTCAGATCGGTAGCTTTGGGGTCAAACGCCGAGCGTGCCGACGATCGCATCGAGGTGTTGATGAGTTTTTGTCCATCAGCAGCCTCCCAATCTTCGGGTACGCGCTGACCATTGGTGACGCCGCGCAGCACCATTTGGTGGCGAATCAATGCGTCAATAGACGGGCCCAGTTTGGCGGCTTCGTCTACTTTTGACAGGATGGCTTGTTGCGGCCCTTCTGTCTTGAAGGCCGCTACCGTGTCGTCCAGCGTGTCGCCATGGCTGCCAGCGCTCAGTACCAGTAGGCGGTTGACGTGTGGCAGGTTCAGCACATTGAGCATATCGCGCTTGCGCGGGTCGCGCGGAGCTATGCCGGTGGTGTCTATGAGCACCATTTTTTTGCCACTCAGCAAACTCAGCAGGTCTTGCAGCGCAGCTTGGTCGTGTGCCAAGTGGGCGACCACACCCAGCATACGGCCATAGACGCGCAGCTGTTCGTGGGCACCGATGCGGTAGGTGTCCAGCGTGATCAAGCCCACACTGCCGGGGCCATGCAGGCGAGCACACATGGCAGCGAGTTTGGCGGTAGTGGTGGTTTTGCCCACGCCAGTGGCACCTACTAAGGCGTAGATGCCCCCTTCTTCATACAGTGGACGGGCATTGGCATCGGTTTTCAGATTGCGTTGCAGCACTTCCATCAACCAGCGTACCGATTCGGGGGCACCAAGGCTGTCAGGAATCCGCTCTAGCACCGCACGCGCCAGCGATGGCGAATAGCCAGCGCGGATCATTTTCAGCATCAGGTTGGACTGGATCGGGTTTTGGTGCGCCTGGCTCAACCACGATAGGGTATTGAAGCGGTCTTCGATCAGATCCTTCATTGACTGCAGCTCAGTCATCAGGCCTTGTTGGCTCACCGTGGCGGGGACTGCTGGCACAGCGCTATCGCGGTGTACCCGCAGTGCTGATTCGCTGCTCATTTTGGGTGCGGGTGGTGTCATGGGAGCTGGCGGGCGTAAAGGGTTGTGGCGCGCTAAAGCGGGCGTGCTGGCCTGTGCGTACGCTGGGGCAGGGTTGTACGCCGGCTCCTCAAAGTCAGCATCCATATCACCACTGCCACCCCCATGCAATGCTTCATGGCGGCGGCGCAACATACGCTCGCGCACATAGTCTTGAAACGACAGCGTGCTCATGGCCAGCTGTTCGGTGTCTTCTTGCACCGGATTGCGCGCTGTGTTTGGCTCTCCACGCTGCGGTGCGGTGTGCTGGCCGTCTGGGTGGTCGAGTGCCTCAATCGAGTCTTCCGTCGTTGCGACTACTTCGACGCCTGTCGCCGTGGGGCGGTTCGACAAAATGAGTGTGCCGTCGCCAAACGTCATGCGTGCTTTGGCCAGTGCCTCACGTGAGGTGGCAGCGTGGAAACGTTGGATATTCATGCTGAGGCTCCTTGCAGGACCGGCCCGATGCGGATGGTGTGTGTTTCAGGAATTTCGCTGTGCCCCAGCACTTGTAGGCGTGGTGCTACACGGCGTACCAAGCGGGAGATAGCTCCACGTATTGCGTCGGGCACTAGCAGGCAGGCGGGCAGACCGATTTCCTCTTGTTTAAGGGCTATTTCGGCGGCTTTTTGCGTCAGGATATCTGCCACTCCAGGGTCCAGTGCCGGGCCTGTAGCGTTGCCCAGAGCCTGTACCAGCAGGCGCTCTAGGCCTGGCTCGATAGCTATCACATTGAGTTCGCGTGTCGGGCCATAGATTTGCTGCACGATGGCCGGCGATAAAGCCACACGCACGCGCTTGGCCAGCTCGACGGGGTCGACGGTGTTGACCGCGTGTTCGGCCAGTGTTTCGATGATGGTGCGAATATCGCGAATGTGTACCGACTCTTCCAGCAACAGCTGCAGCACCCGTTGAAACGTTGCAATCGAGACCATTTTGGGAACCACTTCTTCAATCAGTTTGGGGGCCAGTTTGGCCACGTGTTCCACCAATTGCTGGGTCTCTGTGCGACTGAGCAACTTGGCGGCTTGTACCTGCATCAAGTGTGACAAATGTGTTGCCATCACGGTTTCCGAATCAACCACGGTAAAGCCTGCCATTTGCGCCGCTTCTTTTTGTTGTTCATCAATCCAGTGGGAGGGCAAACCAAAAGCTGGGTCAGTGGTGGGTGTGCCAATCAAGGGGGTAGAGATGCCGCCGGGGTTGATAGCCAAGTACATACCGGGGAAGGCTTCGCCCTCGCCCACCATCACGCCGCGCAGGGTGATGCGGTAGCCGCTAGGCTTGAGCTCTAGGTTGTCGCGCACGTGTACCGGCGGTGGCAAAAAGCCAACCTCTTGGGCAAACTTGCGCCGCACGCCCTTAATGCGCGTCAGCAGGTCGCCTTGGCGGTTTTTATCAACCAAGGCAATCAGGCGGTAACCCAGCTCTAGGCCCAGTAGGTCGATAGGTTGCAGATCATCCCAGGTGGCTTCGCCATCGGTAGGCGGTGCGGGGGCGGGAGCTTCTTCTACAGGCACCACTTTGGCGCGTTGCAGTAGCGACCAAGCCATATAGCCAAGCAAAGAGCCAATACCCAGAAACACTATGTGGGGCATTCCCGGAATCAGGCCTAAGAAAATCAAAATACCAGCAGTGATGCCCAGCACACGTGGTGAGGTGAACAGTTGCTTAACGATCTGTTGGCCCATGTCAGACTCTTTGCCGACACGCGAAATCACCATGGCGGCTGCTACCGAGATAAGCAGACCGGGGATCTGTGCGACCAGCGCATCGCCCACTGCCATCAGGATGTAGGTATCAG
>CAIRYF010000390.1 GCA_903882725.1 uncultured Simplicispira sp. | reverse complement strand
GTTGGCCAACCTCGACCCGCCGCACCAAGCCGACTGGCTGCTGACCGTGCGCGCGCTGGTGGCTGGCGGCACCACCGTAGTCAGCGTGCTGCACGAATTGACCTTTGCCCTGCATGCCGACGACGTGGTGGTGATGGCCGCTGGCCGCATCCACCACCACGGTGCCTGCGCCGAGCGCGCTACCCACCGCGCGCTGGAGCGCGTGTTTGATCAGCGCATTGCCATCCACGCCGTGCAAGGCCAGTGGGTGGCACTGCCGCAATTAACAACCAACCCGTAGACAGAGAAACCCTGATGGACATCGAAACCCCTCCCCTGCAGCGCGACACCCCCAAACCCCAAGGCGAGCGCCGGGGGCTGGTGCTGGTACACACCGGCAATGGCAAAGGCAAAACCACAGCAGCGTTGGGGTTGGCGCTGCGCGCCCATGGCCGGGGCAAGCGGGTCAAGGTCTATCAATTTATGAAAGTGCCGACGGCGCGTTTTGGCGAGCACCGCGTCTTTGAGCAGCTGGGCATTGCCATCGAAGGCTTGGGCGACGGCTTTAGCTGGAAAAGCCGCGACTTGGAGCACTCCGCCCAATTGGCCCGCGACGGCTGGGCCAAGGCCCAAGCCTGCATCTGCGCTGGCGAGCATTTTTTGGTGGTGCTGGACGAAATCATGTACCCGCTGCGCTACGGCTGGCTGGCGCTGGAGCCGGTGCTGGCCTGCCTGCGCGAGCGCCCAGCCCATGTTCACGTGGTGCTGACCGGGCGCAACGCCCCCGGCGAGTTGATGGCGCTGGCCGACACCGTCACCGAGATGCTGGCCGTCAAGCACCACTTTCAGGCCGGTGTGCCCGCGCAGCGCGGCATTGAGGACTGAGGGCTGGCACAAGCTAAAAAAATTGAGCGTCAGGACTGGCTTTGCTGATTCACATTTTTGCCCCTTACGTCCCTTACGTCCCTTACGTCCCTTACGCCCCTAGTGCCTCCAGCGCCTCCAGCGGGCTATGGTTGTGCGTGCTGCTGGGCGCTGTGTTGATAGCGCTGGCGGTGGACGCGCTGTGGGGCGAGCCGCCGTCGCGTTGGCATCCGGTGGTATGGATGGGGCGCGCCTTGGACGCTGCTGGTCAGCGCATCGCCCCCATAGCACCCACTGGTCGCGATTTAAGGTCTTTTTGGCTTGCAGCCCTTGTGTGGTGTGCGCTTGCAGCTATTTTTATGATAGTGGCGGCGCTGTTGCAAGCCGGGGTGCAGGGGCTGCTGCTGTGGGGCGCAGGCGTGCCAGCCCTGCTGGCTGCGCTGCTGCTGGGCGCGCTGCTCAAACCGCTGCTGGCATTGGCGCTGCTGCAAAGTGAGGTGCGCGCCGTCGAAGCTGCGCTGGCCGAGTCGCTGGGCGCTGGGCGTGCGCGCTTGGCGTGGCTGGTCAGCCGCGATGTGGCGCAGCTCAGTGGAGAAGAAGTGCGCCAAAGCGCTATCGAAACGCTGGCCGAAAACCTGAACGACTCAGTGATCGCGCCGCTGTTTTGGTTTGCGCTGCTGGGCCTGCCGGGCGCAGCGCTGTACCGCTTTGCCAATACGGCGGACGCCATGTGGGGTTATCCGGGCCTGCGCGGCCAGGGCGACAAGCAGCGCTACTGGCAATGGGCTGGCAAATGGGCCGCCCGCGCCGACGACCTGTTGTCGTGGCTGCCCGCGCGCATCACTGCGCTGCTGCTGACGCTGGCCGCTGGCGGCGTAGTGCTGCGCCAACTGGCGCAAGAAGCGCGCAAAACCCCGTCGCCCAACAGCGGCTGGCCAATGGCCGCCATGGCGCTGGCGCTGGGCGTGCGCTTGTCCAAACCCGCCAGCTATTGCTTGAATGCTGATGGACGCGCCCCCACAGCGCAGGACGCTGATCAAGCACAAAAAATAGTCTCAAAAGTGGCTCTAGCCCTTATTCTGTCTGCGGCAACAGCTCTTATTTTGATAGTTATTTGGTGGTTGCCGCGTGCTTAATGCGGTACACGGCGGACCGGATGCACGTGGCGCAGCGCAGCACGACTTTTCCACCAACAGCAACGCCTGCGGCCCGTGCCCGCAAACGCTCGCTGCTGTGCAACAGGCCGACGCCACGCGCTACCCCGACCCGGCCTACACCGCACTGCGCGCCGAGCTGGCCGCCTTGCACTTTGTCACGCCCGAGCGCATTGTGCTGGCCGCCAGCGCCAGTGAATTTATCCACCGCATCACCGCATGGGCTGCGCAGCAAGGCGCTTGCGCCATAGCTTTGCCCGCACACAGCTACGGCGACTACGCCCAAGCCGCGCAGGCACGCAGCTTGCAGTTGCTGCGCCCGGCGGACGCTGGCTGGCACAGCGCTGGCCTGCACTGGGCGTGCGAGCCATCCAGCCCACTGGGCGGTGCTGACCCAGCGCTGGCGGCGTGGTTGAGCGCAGCGCCAGCCGCCTTTGCCCCGGTGCGCGTACTCGACTGCGCCTATCGGCCACTGCGCCTGCACACCGGCAGTGCATTTCAGTCGTTTGATACCGCCATCAACTCCAGCGCCTGGCAACTGTGGACACCCAACAAAGCGCTCGGCTTGACCGGCGTGCGCGCCGCCTACGCCATTGCCCCATCTGGTGCAGAGGTTGACGTGGCGGCGCTGAACGCCCTGGCACCGTCCTGGCCGGTCGGTGCGCACGGCGTGGCCATGCTGTGCAGCTGGACTGCTGGCTCCACCCAGCGCTGGCTGGCCGACTGCCTACCGGTGCTGCGCGACTGGAAAGCCCAGCAACAAGCGCTGTGCCAAGACCTCGGCTGGACGGTGCTGCCCGCCAGCCAAGCCAACTACTTTTGTGCCCGGCTGCCGGTGCCGTTGCCAGTGTCATTGCTTGCGCTGCGCGAACAGCGCGGCATCCAACTGCGCGACTGCACCTCGTTTGGCCTGCCTGGCGTGGTGCGCTTGGGCGTTTTGTCGCCAGCAGCGCAGGCGGCACTGCGGCGTGCCTGGCGAGGCGGCTGAGTCCGTCGCCACACGCGGTAAATTCAGGAGCTGAAAACAGCTAAAAACAGCTTGTGCGGCGCTTTCTGGCTTTCTGGCTTTCTGGGTATTGCCGCTGCCATTTCTTACGCCCCCCTCGCAGGAGACTTCTTTTGGAACACAAACCCCCCCGCATTGGCTTGGCACTGGGCAGTGGATCGGCGCGTGGCTGGTCGCACATTGGCGTGATTCGGGCGTTGGAGCGCGCTGGCATAGTGCCCGACATCGTTTGTGGCACGTCGATTGGTGCGCTGGTCGGCGCTGCCTACGCTGCTGGCGAGCACGAGCGGCTAGAGCCCTGGGTGCGTGGCCTGAAGTGGCAGGCGGTGGTCAGGCTGCTGGACTGGAAGATGGGCGGTGGGCTGATAGCGGGGGGCAAGTTGACCCAATTTTTTCGCTCGCAATACGCCGACCCGGGCATTGAGCAATTGCCCAAAGCCTTTGGCTGCGTCGCCACCGACTTGGCCAGCGGGCGCGAAGTGTGGTTGCGCAGTGGCTCAGTGATTGATGCGGTGCGTGCCTCGATTGCGTTGCCCGGCGTGTTTACCCCGGCGGTGCGGGATGGGCGTTTGCTGGTGGACGGTGGTTTGGTCAACCCAGTGCCGGTGTCGCTGTGCCGGGCGATGGGTGCTGACATTGTGATTGCCGTCGATTTGAACTGGGAGCTGATCACGCGCCGAAGTCCGTTGAGTCGAATGCAGGCACTGGCCCACAAGGAGACTGAGTTGGTTAAGCAGGCCACCGCCCTGACGCACAGTGGCCGATTGGAAGCGTTGCTATCGCGCCTGTGGCCTTTTGGCAGCACGCCCAAGAGCGCTGGCCTGCCCTCGATGTTTGGCGTGATGAGCGCCAGCCTGAACATCATGCAAGTGCGCATCACGCAAAGCCGCCTGGCGGGTGAGCCCGCCGACGCCATGATCCGTCCGCGCCTGACTGACATTGGTGCTATGGATTTTCACCGGGGTGGCATCGCCATTGATGAAGGCGAGCGCGCTACTGAGCTGGCGCTGCCGATGATTCGCGGGTTGTTGGAATGATGCGGGCGGTGTGGCGAATGGCGTGGCGAATGGCGTGGCGGCGGTGGCTCGTGCGTCATATTGACGTACAATTTTGGTGTTTTAGGCGTTTTAGGAGTTTTTCCATGTCTTCTGCCCTTCCCCGCACCGAATCGGCCCGCATCAACCTGCGCACCAGCCCCGAGGCCAAAGCGCTGATCGAGCGCGCCGCCGCCATCATGGGTTCGACGGTGTCGAGCTTCATGCTGCAAAACGCTTATGAGGCGGCGCGGCGCATCGTTACCGATAAAGACACCTTGCTGCTGTCGCAAGAGGCGTTTGAGGCTTTTATTGACGCCTGCGAGCATCCCGCGCCGCCCACGCAGGGGCTCATCGACCTGATGGCCTTGCGGGCTGGTCGCTGAATGTCGGGGCCTGTTTCTGTGGTGGCGATGGAGTTGCTGGCGGCGCAGCACCAGCGCCAAGGCTTTGATTGTGGCGAGCCTGAGCTCAACGATTTTTTGCAGCGCCAAGCTGGTCAGTTGGGCCGCAAAGGTTTTGGCAAAACCTATGTAGCGCTGGGCGCTGATGGCGTCAGCGTCATCGGCTTTATCACCCTGAGCGCCGGACAGGTGCAAACGCAGCGCCTGCCCACCGGTTTGAAGTTGCCGCGTTACCCGGCCCCGATATTGCGCATCGGCCGGCTGGCCGTAGATCGCAGGGCGCAAGGGCAGGGTACCGGGCGGCAACTGCTGTCTTTTGTTTTGCAGTTGGCGCTGGAGTTTTCAAAAAACATTGGCCTGTACGCTGTGGTGGTGGACGCCAAAAACGCCAAAGTCCAGCGCTACTACCAAGCGATGGGTTTTACGCCCATGCTGGACGATACGCTGTGCCTGTACCTGCCGCTGAGTGTGCTGAACCAAGCCCAGCCAAGCGCGCCTCCGAAAAAAATCTGATATGACCCCAAAACCCAAAGCTGCTGCCGTTATGGTGCTCGGCACCACCAGCGGTGCTGGAAAAAGTTGGCTGACCACGGCGCTGTGCCGCTACTACGCGCGCCAGGGCTTGAAAGTCGCGCCCTTCAAAGCGCAAAACATGAGCAACAACGCCCGCGTCGTGCCCGGCCCCGGCAACGTGATGGGCGAAATCGGCAGCGCGCAGTATTTCCAAGCGCTGGCCGCCCGCGCCGTGCCCGAGGTGCGCATGAACCCGCTCTTGCTCAAGCCCGAGGCCGACACCCACAGCCAAGTGGTGCTGATGGGCCAAGTCAGCGCCGAACTCACGGCCATGCCTTGGCGCGGCCGCAGCGAAAAGGTCTGGCCGCAGATTGCCGCCGCGCTGGACGCGTTGCGCTTTGACAACGACGTGGTGGTGATCGAAGGCGCTGGCTCCCCCGCCGAGATCAACCTGCACGCCAGCGACATTGTCAATATGCGCGTGGCCCGCCATGCCAATGCGCGCTGCCTGCTGGTGACCGACATCGACCGGGGCGGCGCTTTTGCCCACCTGTACGGCACGTGGGCGCTGTTGCCCGAGGAGGAGCGCGCGCTGATTGCCGGTTTTGTATTGAACAAATTTCGCGGTGACGCCGCCCTGCTGGCACCGGCACCGCAGATGCTGCAAGACCTCACCGGTGTACCCACCGTGGCCACCATCCCAATGTGGTGGCAGCACGGCCTGCCCGAAGAAGACGGCGTGTTTGACGAGCGCAGCAGCGTTGCCAGCGCTGGCGTTGTCCACACCACGGTGGCCGTCATCGCCTACCCGCGCATCAGTAACTTGGACGAGTTTCAGCCGCTGAAAAACCTGCCCGGTGTGCGCCTGCTGTGGGTGCGCAGCCCGGCAAATTTAGCGGGACTCAAGCCGACCGACTGGGTGGTGCTGCCCGGATCCAAAGCCACGGCGTCTGATTTGCATTGGTTGCGCACGCAAGGGCTGGACGGCGCCATTGCTGCCCACGCCGCGCAAGGCGGCGCGGTGCTGGGCGTGTGCGGCGGCCTGCAAATGCTGGGTGAGGCGCTGATCGACCCCGAAGGCATCGACGGCAACGGCCCCGGTTTGGGCCTGCTGCCGCTGGTGACGCTGTTTGAGCCGACCAAAACCGTGCGCCACACCCCAGCGCGCTTTGCCGAACTGGCCGCTGGCCCGTGGCAAAAGCTGTCGGGCGTACAGGTGTCCGGTTACGAAATTCACCACGGCCAGACCGCACAGCACCCGGCCATGGCCGCCAAGGGCGACGTTGCCCGCGAGGTGTTGCCCGGCGTGGCGTGGCAAAACACGCGCGGCAACGTGCTGGGGCTGTATTTGCACGGCCTGTTGGAAGACCCTGCCGCGCTGCAAGCATTGTTTGGCGCGACCAGCGGCGCGCCGGTGCGCACGCTGGACAACGTCTTTGATGGCTTGGCCGACGCGCTGGAGGCGCACTTTGCGCCCGGCGTGTTGTCTTCCCTCATTCAGCCTTGTCAACCTTGATTGTTTTTTATGACCCTCGTTACCGCTATTTCTGATATTTCAGCCATCTCCGTCATCCCCGCCATTGCCGATTTGCACGATGCCGCGCTGGCCACACGCTTGCAGCATTGCATCGACCACAAAACCAAACCGCTGGGCGCACTGGGCGCTATGGAGCGGCTGGCGCTGCGCATTGGTTGCATTTTGGGCAGCGAAGCACCGCAATTGGAGCAGCCGCAAATGCTGGTCTGCGCCGCTGACCACGGGCTGGCTGCGCGGGGCGTGTCGGCCTTTCCGAGTGATGTGACGTGGCAAATGGTCGAGAACTTCTTGGCCGGTGGCGCAGCGGTCAGCGTGTTGGCGCGCCAGCATGGTTTGGCATTGACGGTGGTCGATTGCGGCGTGGCCCGCGACATTGCGCCGCGCGCCAGCCTGCCCGGCCAGCCACAACTGCTGCTGCGCAAAGTCGCGCCTGGTACGCAAGACGCCTCGGTCGGCCCGGCGATGGGCATGGCGCAATGCCTGCAAGCCATAGAAACTGGCCGCGACGTGGTGCGCGGCCTGCCCGGCAACGCGCTGTTGCTGGGCGAAATGGGCATTGGCAACACCTCGGTGGCATCGCTGCTGCTCTCGCGGCTGTGCGGCGTGTCGCTGGATGATTGCACCGGGGCCGGCACCGGGCTGGACGTGGCGGGCGTCACCCGCAAACGCGCCGTGTTGAACCAAGCGCTGGCCGCCAACGCCGCCGCTGTGGAACCGCTGGACGCGCTGGCTGCCTTGGGCGGCTTTGAAGTCGCTGCCCTGACTGGCGCTGTGCTGCAAGCGGCGCTAGAGCGGCGCGTCATCGTGGTGGACGGTTTCATCACCAGCGCCGCCGTGCTGGTGGCCGCGCGCTTGCAGCCGCACGTATTGCAGCGCTGCGTTTTCACTCACGGCTCGGCTGAACCGGGCCACGCGCTGATGCTGGCGCACTTGCAAGCCCAGCCGCTGCTGAACTTGGGCCTGCGCTTGGGCGAAGGCTCAGGCGCGGCGCTGGCGTGGCCGCTGTTGCAATCGGCCTGCGCCATCCTGCGCGAGATGGCCAGTTTTGAGGCGGCGGGGGTGGCGACGCAGGCCCAGTGATGTGATGCGGCTGCAGCCCGCGCACTGGGTGCGCGGCGGGCTGTTGCTGGTTTTTTCTACTGCCTTGCAGCTTCTACCGCGATGTGACCAGCAAATGACGCCACAAACGAGCGCAGACCTGTCATCGGTGAAAGTTCGACATACGCACCATCGACTGCTGCCGTGCGCGGCGTGGCGATGACGGCGGCTGCCGAATAGAGCTGCTCCTTTGCGAGCTTCTGGCAAAGGATGTCGTAGCGTTGGAGGTAGGACGCACCGACGAAATCAGGGAAGACTGGGAAGTGGGGCGACTTTTCCCTGACGGGCGCACGTGAAGCGGGCGCGTCCTCTACCACCATAAGCCACCCCACAAAGGGGCGCTCTTGCGCACCGAATGCCCCTTCGCGGTAGGCCGTTGAAAGATCGTGCGAGGTGCCAATGGCCTCTTCTGCCCGGTTGTTGAAGTTGTTGCCAAACGATGGGCCAACATGGCTCTTGAATTCGAGTGCGGCAATGAGACGCCCTTTGTCGATGACCAGCAAATCCCAGAGTTTGGTCGGACGGAAGAATCCCGGCAGAGTGAGCGCCGCGCGATTTTGGTGAATCTGCGCATCCGCAAGCCCATTGGCCTTGACCAAATCGATGGCAAGACGCGAGAAACCATCCATGTTCTTGCCCGCAGTGACGCCTGCGCGCTCGCCTTGGTCAGTCTTGCCAGATGCTTTTTGTTTGTTTTTAGCGTCGTCCCGCGTTTGCCAAAATGCTTTGATTGCATTGCGGGCGGTGTCGTCGTAGTTGCAAAGATTCAGTGGCATATTCTTTGACTCTCTTTTTGACTTTTTCGGTGCGGTCTGTCGCGCAGCAACAAATCCGTCTCG
>CAIRYF010000389.1 GCA_903882725.1 uncultured Simplicispira sp. | reverse complement strand
CGCGCCACGCGCACTTCTGCCTAGACGGCTCCGGCCCGGTTTACCTTGACCCGCCCAGCCTCGATCTGTGGCCCAAAATTGACTGGGTGCCCGACTACAACGCCAGCAAAAGGGTTGATCTCAACACCCTGACCAAGGCCGAAGTGGCCAGCTGGAAGCCCGGCGACACGCTGCTGCTCAACGGCAAAATGCTCACCGGTCGCGACGCCGCCCACAAGCGCATCCAAGAGATGCTGGCCAAGGGCGAGCCGCTGCCAGTGGACTTCACCAACCGCATCATTTACTACGTCGGCCCGGTCGATCCGGTGGCAGGCGAGGCAGTCGGCCCCGCTGGCCCGACAACGGCCACGCGCATGGACGGCTTCACCGAAATGATGCTGGCGCACACCGGCCTGATCGCCATGGTCGGCAAAGCCGAGCGCGGCCCCACCGCCATTGCCGCCATCCAAAAGCACCAATCGGCCTATTTGATGGCCGTCGGCGGCGCGGCGTATTTGGTCTCCAAAGCCATTAAGCACGCCAAAGTGGTCGGTTTTGCCGATTTGGGCATGGAAGCGATTTACGAATTTGACGTGGTCGATATGCCCGTCACCGTGGCCGTGGACGCCGGCGGCACCAGCGTCCACAACACCGGCCCTGCCGAGTGGCAACAGCGCATCGCCACCGGGGAATTCAAGGGAATTGGGGTGGCGGCGGGTTAATCAAGTTAATTGGCTTGCCACTTTTTGCCTGCCAGCACGGCGGGCAACCCCTATGTTCTCCATCCAGCAGCCCATCGGCGTTTTTGACAGCGGCATTGGCGGCCTGAGCGTGCTGCAAGCCCTGCGCGCCGAGCTGCCGCACGAGCGCTTTGTCTATCTGGCCGACAGCGCCAACGCCCCTTACGGCGAGCGCAGCACCGAGTTTGTCGCCGCCCGCAGCCACGCCATCGCCGCACACTTGGTGGCGCAGCACGGCATCAAGGCGCTGGTGGTGGCGTGCAATACCGCCACGGCAGCCGCCATCGACGAGATTCGCGCGCGCTATCCGGCCTTGCCATTGATTGGCGTCGAGCCTGCGCTAAAACCCGCTGCAGCCCTGAGCCGCACCGGGCGCATTGGCGTGATTGGCACGCGCGGCACGCTGGGCAGCGCCAAATTTGGCCGGCTGTTGGCGTCGCTACAGGGCCAAGCACAATTCATCGTCCAGCCCTGCGATGGCTTGGCGCACGCGATTGAGCGCAGCACCGTCTGGGCCTTGCCCGGCACCGCCAGCGCTAGCGAAACCAGAGCACTGTGCGCAAGCTACACAAGGGCTATGGGCCGTTTTGGCACCCAAACCGGCGATATCGACACTTTGGTGCTGGGCTGCACCCATTACGTGTTTGCGCAAGACGAATTGCGCGACTTGCTCGGCCCCGAGGTGCGCCTGATCGCCACTGGCGAGCCGGTGGCACGGCAAACGCGGCGCCTACTACACACCGCCAATGCGCTGGCGCTGGCGCAGGATGCGCAGCCCACGCCGTGGCCGCTGCTGCTGACTACTGGCCCGCTGGCGCAGCTGCAAACCGCCGCCGCGCGCTGGCTGCACTTGCCGCAAGAATGCTGTAGTACCGCGCTGGTAGCGGTAGAGCGGCTAAACAGCAGCCACCCACAAGCGCTCTCCAGCTCCTTCTAGGTGCGTGAGGTACAGACGCACATCCAATTCGTATTGATGATATTGCGGCTCCATGTGGAGGCACAGTTGGTAGAAGGCTTTGTTGTGCTCACGTTCGCGCAGGTGGGCCAATTCGTGTACCACAATCATGCGTAAAAATTCATCTGGTGCCTGTTTGAACATCGCGGCAATACGAATTTCATGCTTCGCTGCCAGTTTGCCACCCTGCACACGCGAGATGCTGGTATGCAAGCCCAGGGCGTTGCGCACCACATGAATTTTGTTGTCAAACAGCACCTTGTTGACCGCATCAGCGTTGCGCAGGTAGCGGTTTTTCAGATCAGTGGTGTAGTGGTAGAGCGCTTTGTCAGTGCGCACGCTATGCGCTTGCGGATATTTGTGCCGCAACATAGGTGTCAAGCCGCCAGCACCATCGCACAAAAGAGAGCGCACCTGCTGTTGCAGCGCATCCGAGTAAGCACGCAAATAGGGTAGATCGCGCTGCATAGAACGGAGCAAAAATAGCCTCAGTGCAAATGGCGCGGACGGCGACCCCCGCCGCCACCGCTGCCGCCGTGGTTACCCCCCAATCCACCAGAGCCGCGCGGAGGTTTGCTGATTTCCAAGGAATTCACCAAGGCATCAAAACGCTCGCTAAACAGACGGTCAATTTCGGCAACCACGCCGCCCAACTCGGCACCGTCAAAATGGCGCTCCATCATGTTGACCACGTCTTGCACCAGCAAATCGCGCTGCACTTGCATGATGGCCGCCGGTGTGGGGCCGACAAACAGCATCAAAAAATCGTCGCGTGACTCGGCTTCGTCCTCTTCTTCGTCCTCGTCAAACTCGGCGTCGTAGAACGTCACCTCGATGGCTGCGCCCTCTTGGGCCAACTCGTTCAAGCTCATGCACATTTCGTCCAGCGACTGGCGAAAGTCTTCATCGCCACGCACCGTCCAACACAACTGCAAGCTGCGCTCTTTGGCGTCAAACTGGATGCCCGGCTCTTCTTCGTAAGCACTGACCGCGCCATCGACCAGTGAGCGTGCTCCAGCGTACTTCCACAGCGGCTTGAGCGCCTCTTGCAACTGCTCGTAGCCCACGTCAGGGCGCAAAGGCACAAGGCCATGGACATGAATTTCGAAGGGCGCGTTGTAATTTGACATGATTGAATCGTAATGGTGCCCCGAGCCGGGGTTGAAAACCGCATGAGTAGGCGCTTTGCGGAAAAATCGGGGGAAATTCAGGGGAGTGGTGTGAATTTCTTGTTTTCAGCGCCGCCGCCGCAGTGTTTTTCATTTTCGCACGTTGGTGCCTATGCCAGCCACCTGCATCTAGCCGATCAAAAAAAAGCCCATGGCGCGTTCAATCGGTACATCAGCTCCAGCATCACCTCGGCACGCTCTTTGGTAATCTGAGGGTCTTTGAGCGTCACAGCATAGCCACTCTCGTAATAAGTTGCCCCATAGCCGATAGTTGGCTTACCGGCAGGGCACAGGTAAGGGTGCAGTCGCAACCCTTCAAAGCGCTGGGCCAACAGAGCCGCAGGGCCGTTGCCCGACCGGCTGCAGCAGTACCAACAAGGCTCCAGCGCCGCCGTCCATGGGGCGCGCTTGCACGAAGGCCAGCACCTCTTTTTTTTGCACCAACCAGCGCTGCACCCGGCTTTTGAGTACTGGCGCTTT
>CAIRYF010000388.1 GCA_903882725.1 uncultured Simplicispira sp. | reverse complement strand
GCGATGCTGGCAGCAGGCACCTGTACCAATTTGCGCGGCGCAACCAGATGTATGGCAGTGGCAGCGCCCATGGGACGATGTGTAGCAGCGGCCAGGCGGCTTTTCTCTTCTTCGCTCAAGGCTTGATAGGCCTCCCACTGTGCCCGTTTGCTGTCGGCAGAGAGCTGATTGGTGACAGCATAATTGAGCCGTGCTTGGCTGCGCTGCTGGGCGCTCAGGCTGGCCCATTCAGTCATACGGGCGTGCAGCCGTTGCTGCTCTTTGGTCGGCAGCCTAGGGAAATTTTTAGCAATTGCCAGCCAGCGACGCTTTTGCAGCTCACTCAAAATGGCCCAGCGCGGAGCCAAAGGTTGCAGTGCATTTTTTTGTGTAGCGTCAAGCTCCTGCCAACTTGGCCCCGAAGTCGGCTCGGCATCTTTCTCTGGTGACACGCCGGGGTTGCGTACGGCTAAAGAGGCGGCAAGCGCCTCTGGCGACACCGCAGTGCCGGGTGCCATGCGGCCTTGCTGGCCCACTTGAAAACCGCCAAAAGCCAAGGCACCCAGCAACGCCAACGCCAGCACGAAGGCTGGCGTTATACGGCGAACGTCGGGGGAGTATGCGTACATGTAGGCAGGTGATGCAATCAATTGCTTTGCGTCGCACCTATTTTAATAAATTGCACAAATCCTGGGTCTGCATAGGCTTCGGGCGGCAAATCGTCGGTCAACAAAGCGGCGTCGACCTCAGCCACTTCCAACGTACCGTATTCATCTTGCGACAAGTTGATCGCCACCAAACCGGCCACCAAAGCCAGTACCGGTACGGCAGACAGCGCAGCACGCCACCAGTTGCCGCCTTCGCTGCCCCACCAGCCCAAAGTCACACTAGAGCCAGCGCTGGCGGTGGCAGGGGCTGTGCGGTACACAGAAACTGGTTTTTTGCGCTTGGCAACGGCTTGCACACGCGCAGCGCGCAGGCGCTCAGAGATGTCATAGGGCAATTCGCCCGTGCCTTGGGTCAGGCGTGCCGTAATACGGCGCGCAAAACGCTCGGCTGCAACGTCAGGAGGGGGCAGGTGCGAGGTGTTCATAATTCAATTCCTTTGGCCTTGAGCGCTTTGCTCAGGGCTTGGACAGCACGAAAGCAGTGTGTTTTAACGCTGCCTTCAGAGCAGCCCATAGCGGCAGCTGTTTCAGCAACGTCCATCTCTTCCCAGTAACGCATTAAGAACGCCTCTCGTTGACGGGCTGGCAGCTGTTGTATCTCTATTTCAATATCGCGCAGTGTCTGACCACGCCGTGCCAAGTCTTCAGCGCTTTGTGCGCGCTCGCCATTGTCGGGACCGGCCCAAGCTTCAAGCAGATCAAACTCACCGCCATCATCACCGGGTTTTTCAAAATCGCTCAGGTGGGAGAACAGCGCATTGTGCGTTTTTTGGCGCCGAAACCAGTCCAGCGTGCAATTGGACAAGATGCGATGGAACAACATCGGCAGCTCATTGGCCGGTTTATCGCCGTAATGCTCGGACAGCTTCATCATGCTGTCTTGCACGATGTCCAAGGCCGACTCTTCATTGCGCACGTGGTAAAGCGAGCGCTTGAAAGCACGCTTTTCAACGCTGACGAGGAAATCGGAGAGTTCTTTTTCGGTAGCCAAGAGTTTTTGGGCTGGATGGAGTGCAAAGAGAGGGCGCTGGATTATCGCATTGGATAATTTTTTCTTGAATACTTCCATAGCGAGCAACTTTGCTATGCTGCGGTGCAATAATAGCGCCTGCAATTTCAAAGGCAAACGGGTCACGGTCCGGCGCAGTCATCTTCTCGCCCATGTCCTTGGCCTCAAGTTCCGAGCCGACTTCACGAGAGTTTGCGCAAGGGGCACCCAAGGTTTTTCGTTAGAGAAAATCACAAAGGTTCATCATGGAAATCAATCAAACTGAGAACGCCCTGGCAGCGCCAGCACACAACCCCACCGATGCCCAAGAGCTTATGGGGGCTGAAATTCTCATCAAAGCCCTGCAAGCCGAAGGCGTGCAATACATCTGGGGCTATCCCGGCGGCGCAGTGCTCTATATCTACGACGCGCTGTACAAGCAAGACACCATGCAGCACGTGCTGGTGCGCCACGAACAAGCCGCCGTCCATGCCGCCGACGGCTATGCGCGCGCTACCGGCGAAGTCGGCGTGGCCTTGGTCACCTCCGGCCCCGGCGTCACCAACGCCGTCACCGGCATAGCCACCGCCTACAAGGACAGCATTCCGATGGTGATCATCACCGGCCAAGTGCCCACGGCGGCGATTGGCTTGGATGCGTTCCAAGAGTGCGACACCGTCGGCATCACGCGCCCCATCGTCAAGCACAACTTTCTCGTCAAAGACCCGCGCGACCTGGCGCTGACGCTGAAAAAAGCCTTCCATATCGCCCGCACTGGCCGTCCCGGCCCGGTGGTGGTCGATATCCCCAAGGACGTGTCCTTCAAAAAAGCGCCCTACCTTGGCTACCCCAAGAGCGTAGAGATGCGCTCGTACAACCCGGTGCGCAAAGGCCACGGCGGGCAAATCCGCAAGGCGCTGCAACTGCTGCTCACGGCCAAACGCCCCTTTATCTACACCGGTGGCGGTGTGCTGCTGGGCAACGCTACCGAAGAGCTGCGCACTTTGGTCAACATGCTGGGCTACCCCATCACCAACACGCTGATGGGCTTGGGTGCCTATCCAGCGAGCGACCGCAAATACCTCGGTATGCCGGGTATGCACGGCACCGTCGAAGCCAACAACGCCATGCAGCACTGCGACTTGCTGCTGGCCGTGGGCGCGCGTTTTGACG
>CAIRYF010000387.1 GCA_903882725.1 uncultured Simplicispira sp. | reverse complement strand
TACCCACCCTGCTGGCGGGTCAGACTGTGCGGGTGATCGCCAGCCCCTGCGTGGGTCGCTGCGAACAGGCACCGGTGGCGCTGGTGCACCAGCGGCCGGTGCCGCGGGCCACGCCAGAGGCCGTTGCAGCATTAGTGAAATCGGCTATGGCGCAACATCCACGGCCATCATCAGCTACTAATTTTATAGCATCTACCTGGACTGGAAAAAGTGTCACGCCGCCGCCTTCAGAGCTTGAGGTGGCACCGGGCTACACCGGTTATGCGCTTTACCAGGCCCAAGGTGGCTATGCGCTGGCGGCAGCGCTGGCCCATGGCGAAACGGCGGCCGAGCGGGTGCTGCAAGCGATGGAAGACTCCGGCCTGCGGGGCCTGGGCGGTGCGGGTTTTCCGGCCGGACGCAAGTGGCGCATTGTGCGCGAGCAAAGCGCGCCGCGCCTGATGGCGGTCAACATTGACGAGGGCGAGCCCGGCACGTTTAAGGACCGCACCTATCTTGAGCGCGACCCGCACCGTTTTCTGGAGGGCCTGTTGGTGGCCGCGCAAGTGGTGGGCATCGACACCTGCTACATCTATCTGCGCGACGAATACCATGGTTGCCGCGCAATTTTGCAGGCCGAAATCGCCTTGCTGCAGGCGAATCCGCCCTGCGCCTTGCCGCTGATCGAATTGCGCCGCGGGGCCGGGGCCTATATTTGCGGCGAGGAGTCGGCCATGATTGAAAGCATTGAGGGCAAACGTGGCGTGCCGCGCATGCGTCCGCCCTATATCGCGCAGGTCGGGCTGTTTGGCCGCGCCACGCTGGAGCACAACTTTGAGACGCTGTATTGGGTGCGCGACATCGTTGAAAAAGGGCCAGACTGGTTCAACGGTTTTGGCCGCCATGGCCGCCGGGGGCTGCGCAGTTTCAGTGTCAGCGGGCGCGTGCGGCTGCCGGGCGTCAAGCTGGCCCCGGCTGGCATCAGCGTGCGCGAGTTGATCGACGAGTATTGCGGCGGCATGCCAAACGGCCACACGCTGTATGCCTATTTGCCGGGTGGCGCATCGGGCGGCATTTTGCCGGCGGAGCTAAGCCACCTGCCGCTTGACTTTGACACCCTGCAGCCCCACGGCTGCTTCATTGGCTCGGCGGCGGTGGTGGTGCTGAGCCAGCATGACCGGGCACGCGATGCAGCGCTGAATGCGATGCGCTTTTTTGCCCATGAGAGCTGCGGCCAATGCACGCCGTGCCGGGTTGGCACCGCCAAGGCAGCCCAGCTGATGCAGGCACCCGTTTGGGATAACGCCACGCTGGACGCCCTGAGTGCGGTGATGGGGGACGCCTCGATTTGCGGCCTGGGTCAGGCGGCACCAAACCCGGTGCGCTGTGTCCAAAAATATTTCGCCCACGAGATTGGACCGCTGCTGGAGCCGGGGTTGGAACCGGGGCTGGTTGCCGGCAGGGACAACACCGGAGCCGTGCCATGAGCAGCATCGAAAAGCCAATGCCAGTGGTGCCTGAGCGCGTCACCTTCACGCTCGACCAGCAAACCATTCACGCTTTTGCGGGTGAAACCATCCTCAAGGCGGCGCAGCGCCACGGGGTTGACATCCCACATCTGTGCTACACCGACGGCCTGCGCGCCGATGGCAACTGCCGCGCCTGC
>CAIRYF010000386.1 GCA_903882725.1 uncultured Simplicispira sp. | reverse complement strand
TTTCCAGCGCTTGGTGATCGAAAAATCAGGCAATAACTTTATCTCGCACATCAGCAAAGCAGAGCTGACCAGCTCTAGCCGACTGGTTGGCGGCGTGGTAAACAGCTCTTTGTTTGCCGCCACCGATGCGGCCAACATTCCTGACAGCGTGGCAATTCAAGTGGCTGAATTGTTCGCCAGCAATATCGACTTTCATCGTGCGCTGCGCAAGGGCGACCGTTTCTCGGTGGTCTACGAAACCCTCGAAGCCGACGGCGAACCACTGCGCAGTGGCCGCGTTCTGAGCGCCGAATTTCACAACAACGGCAAAACGCACCAAGCCGTATGGTTCCAAGAACCCAGCAGCAACAAGGGCGCGTACTACACCCTTGATGGCAAAAATATGCGCCATGCTTACCTCACCTCACCGGTGGAGTTCTCGCGCGTTTCCAGCGGCTTCAAAATGCGTTTTCACCCCATTTTGCAAAGCTGGCGCGCCCACTTAGGCACCGACTTTGCTGCGCCTGCCGGTACGACAGTGCGCACCGTAGGCGATGGCGTGGTCGATTTTGCTGGCGCGCAAAACGGCTACGGCAACGTGGTACACATCAAGCACCGCAACCAACACGTCACCGTGTACGCACACCTGAGCCGCATTGACGTGCGTATCAACCAGGCCGTAGAACAGGGCCAGACTATTGGCGCTGTCGGCGCTACCGGCTGGGCCACTGGACCGCACCTGCACTTTGAGTTCCGCGTCAACGGCAAGCAGCAAGACCCCATGCTCATCGCCCAGCAAAGCGAATCGGCCGCGCCGATATCCGCCGCAGCACGCCCCGCGTTCAATCGCTTGGCCAGCACCATGCGCACACAGCTGGCATCTGCCGAACTAATCCTGCAAACCAGCGCCGACTGACACGCGCTTGCAGCCGCATCTGCCCTATTGCCCTATTGCCCTATTGCCCTATTGCCCTATTGCCATGCCTGCGCTGTATATCGGCCTGATGTCGGGCACCTCGCTCGACGGCGTCGATGCAGTGCTGGCTGATTTTTCAGGGTCAAAATGCCGTATAGCCCAATACTGGTCTGCGCCACTAGCTCCCGAATTAAGAGCAGAGCTGTTGGCACTCAACACCTCGGGCGCTGATGAACTGCACCGCGCTGCGCTGGCCGCCAATGCGCTAGTGCGCGTGTATGCCGAGACGGTGCAAGCGCTGCTGGCCCGCAGCGGCGTGGCAGCCAGCGCGGTGCGCGCCATTGGTGCCCACGGCCAAACGGTGCGCCACCGCCCGCAAGCCTTTGATGGCACCGGCTACACGCTACAACTGAACAACCCAGCCTTGCTGGCCGAACTGACCGGCATCACCGTGGTGGCCGACTTTCGCAGTCGCGACGTGGCCGCTGGTGGACAAGGTGCGCCACTGGTGCCGGCGTTTCATCAACACGTATTTGCCCAGCCCCAGGCGACCATGTTGGTGCTCAACATCGGCGGCATTTCCAACCTGAGCGTACTGAGCACAGATGGCCAAGGACAAAACCAAGTGCAGGGTTTTGACTGCGGGCCAGGCAATGCACTGATGGACTGCTGGTGCCAGCGCCACACCGGCCAGCCGTTTGACCGCAGCGGCGCTTGGGCAGCGGGCGGCACGGTACTGCCAGCCTTGCTGGCACAGTGCCTGGCCGAGCCGTACCTGCACCAGCCGCCGCCCAAAAGCACCGGGCGGGACTTGTTTAACCCCGACTGGCTGCGCGCACAGCTGGGTGCTTACCCCGATGCTGCGCCACAAGACGTGCAAGCCACATTGACCGAATTGACCGCTAGCGCTTGCGCAACCAGCGTTATCAGCTATGGAAAAGAGAGCAAAAACCTCGCGGTGTGCGGCGGTGGCGCTTTCAACACGCATTTGATGCAGCGCCTGCAAGCTCTGCTGCCCGGCGTGGCCGTGCAGCCGTCGGACGCTTATGGCCTGCCAGCGCAACAGGTAGAGGCGGCGGCCTTTGCATGGCTGGCGCGGCAAACGCTAATGGGCGCGCCGGGCAACCTGCAAAGCGTCACGGGTGCCCAAGGCGCCCGTGTGCTTGGAGCTATCTACCCCGCGTAAGAGAAAAGTGCTCAGGAAAAGCTAGAACCGCAGCCGCAAGTGGACGTGGCACCGGGGTTCTTGATGACGAACTGGGCACCCTGCAAGTCTTCTTTGTAGTCAATCTCTGCGCCGACCAGGTACTGAAAGCTCATGGCGTCAATCAACAGCGAGACGCCATTTTTGGTCATGACGGTGTCGTCATCGTTGGTAATTTCATCAAAAGTAAATCCGTACTGAAAGCCAGAGCAACCGCCGCCTTGCACGAAGACGCGCAATTTCAGGTCGGGGTTGCCCTCCTCGGCGATCAAATCCGCCACCTTGGCAGCCGCGCTCTCTGTGAAGATGATGGGATCGGGCATTTGGGTGGGGATATTTTCGGCAACTGCGCTCATGGGGGCTCTCCAATTCAGGGTCTTGGCCCGGATGCTACTGCAAAGTATCCAGACAACAGGGCAGCAGGGCCCTTGACGACAATTTGAGTGTGGGCTTTTATCGGGGGATGGGGCTGGCCAAAACGCCCCACAATAAAAAAGCCGCAGCAAGCAAACTTGCGGCGGCTTTTTGACTGACTGTAATTGACAGTAATTGACAGTAATCGGGCGAATTAACGCTTGGAGAACTGCTTGGCGCGACGAGCAGAGTGCAAGCCGACCTTTTTACGTTCCACTTCGCGGGCATCGCGCGTCACAAAGCCAGCTTGGCTCAGTGCGGGCTTGAGCGTCGCGTCGTAGTCGATCAGGGCACGGGTGATACCGTGGCGGGCTGCACCGGCTTGACCGGATTCGCCACCGCCGTGTACGTTGATCATCACGTCGAAGGTTTCGGCGTGGTT
>CAIRYF010000385.1 GCA_903882725.1 uncultured Simplicispira sp. | reverse complement strand
TGCATCGTCCACTGCCAGACACGGCAGTGGTGTTGGCGCACTCTATGGCTGGCAGCTCTGCCACCGTTGGTTTTATGGCGCTGTCTGAAATAGCCCGCTTGTTAGAGCACGCGCTTAACCATGCACAGCTGCAACACGAAGGACTGCCCGACCAAGCCACTGTTTTCATGGCCGCAGCAGAAGATATGCGCCGCCTACTGCACCAGTTTGCTGCCGGATTTTTGAAAGAACCAAATCCTGTGGTGCTGGAGAATTTGCGCCAAATTCTGCAAACTGAAATTTCAACCACGTTGTCGCCGCCGCTAAAAGGCGAGGACGAGGACGACTACGCGAACGAGAGCGTCCCATTCACCGCGTTGGCAGAACCGCCCCCCCTTGCCGCCCCAGAGGCTCCCACCGTACCGGCCACCCCAACGGTGGAAAATGTCGATGATGATATTGATGTTTTTGACGTCTTAGACCCCGATCTGTTTCAGTTTTTTGAAGAAGAGGCCATTGAGCTGCTGCCTCGTTTGGGCGGTGCCATACGGCAATGGGTAGCACGGCCAGACAATGCCAGTGCGCGCAACGAAGTGTTGCGCGCCTTGCACACCCTCAAAGGCAGTGCGCGCTTGGCTGGCGCTATGCGCTTGGGCGAAATGTCGCACCGCCTAGAGTCCAGCATTGAACAGCTTGATACCGAGACGCTCCAGTCGGCACAACTAGAGCCCTTGCTGGGCGGGTTTGATAATTTACAAGACAACTTTGACGCCTTGCGCCTCCTGAGCGCCCAAGGCTTGACGGAACCGGTCGTGGTCTCGGCAGCGCCGGTCTCTAGCGCAAGCGATGAGGAAGCAACAACGACGGCAATAACAACAGCAGCAACAGCGCCAGCGCCCGTCGCGCGTACACAGATAGCGCCGTTAGTGACTGCGCCACTGCGCGCTGCAGCCAGCCAGTCGGTGCGCGTGCGCGCCCAATTACTTGACCGACTGATCAACCAAGCCGGCGAGGTGATGATCACCCGCTCGCGGATGCAAGCGCGCTTGGAGACGATCAAAGGATCGATGACCGAGCTGACCAGCAATCTCGACCGCTTGCGTCACCAATTGCGTGACATCGAGATGCAGTCCGAGTCGCAAATGCAATCGCGTTTGGCACTGTCGAAAGACACGGCTGCAGGCTTTGACCCGCTGGAGTTTGACCGCTTCACGCGCGTGCAAGAGCTGACGCGGATGATGGCCGAGTCGGTCAACGACGTGGCCACAGTGCAGCGCAATTTGCAGCGTGCCATGGATGGCACCGAAGACGATTTGATCACCCAAGGCCGCCAGGCGCGTGAGCTGCAGCGCGATTTGCTGCACACGCGCATGGTGGAGTTTGAAGGCATCTCCGAGCGCCTGTACGCCGTGGTGCGCCTAGCGTCCAAAGAGCTGGGCAAGCAGGTCAAGCTCGACATAACCGGCGGCTCGATTGAAATGGATCGCGGCGTGCTGGACCGCATGACGCCAGCGTTTGAGCATTTGCTGCGCAACTGCGTCTCGCACGGCATTGAGTTGCCCGCCGATCGCCAAGCAGCGGGCAAACCCACCATGGGCACCATCACCATTGGTTTGCGCCACGAAGGCAACGATGTGTCTGTCGAATTCCAAGACGATGGCGCTGGCTTGAATGTTGCCCGTATCCGCGCCAAAGCCTTGGCCCAAGGAATGATTGCGCCAGATGCTGAGATCAGCGACGCCCAAGCGGCTGACCTGATTTTCATGCCCGGCTTCACCACTGCAGCGCAAGTTACTGGCTTGTCGGGCCGTGGGGTCGGTATGGATGTGGTGCGATCTGAAATCAACGCCTTGGGCGGGCGCATCGAGACCCAGTCCCAAGAAGGCAAGGGCATGAACTTTCGGATGGTGCTGCCGCTGACCACGGCAGTAACACAGGTGGTGATGCTGCGTGCTGGCGATTTGTCGATTGGCGTCCCCGCCAACCTGATTGAAGTGGTGCGCCGCGTGCCACAGGCCGAGTTGGCACAGGCCTATAGCAGCGGTCAGTTTGATGTGGGCGGTGGCATATTGGCACCTTTTTATTGGGCCGGTGCCTTGCTACAGGCTTCGCTAGCCAGCAACGAAAGCCTAGGCAAAACACGCCCAGTGGTCGTGCTGCGCAGCGCCTCACAGCGGATTGTGATGCATATCGACGAGGTGTTAGGCAACCAAGAGGTGGTGGTAAAAAACCTTGGCCCTCAACTGTCGCGCTTGCCTGGTTTGGCCGGTATGTCGGTGCTGGCCTCGGGCGCGGTGGTATTGATTTACAACCCGGTAGCACTATCAACGGTATATGGCGACAAGGTGCGCGAAGCGAGCAAAGCTGCCGTAGAAGCGGCGGTAGTGGCGGCAGCTTCTACGGCAGCTAAGGTGGCGGCAGCTGCTGTAGCCAGTAGCGCCGCACAAGAGCAAGCCGCCGCTGCACCAGCCCAACCCATGGGGCCAGTCACGCGCCAGCCGGGGCAGGTGCCGCTGGTGCTGGTGGTGGACGACTCCATCACCGTGCGCCGCGTCACCCAGCGCCTGTTGCAGCGCGAGGGCTACCGCGTCGCCTTGGCGGCCGATGGTTTGTTGGCACTGGAGCGCTTGCAAGAGGAGCGTCCCACGGTGGTACTGTCGGACATCGAAATGCCGCGCATGGACGGCTTCGACTTGGCGCGCAACATTCGCGCCGACGCGCACTTGGCGGGCTTGCCAATCATCATGATCACCTCGCGCATTGCTGAAAAACACCGCCAGCACGCGATGGAACTGGGTGCCAACCACTATCTGGGCAAGCCCTATTCCGACGAAGAACTGCTCAGTTTGATTCGGCATTACGCCGAGCTAGAAAATGCGCAGATAAACGCGCAAATTGGCGCTTAAACCAGTGCCTTCCAACCCCAAAGTGCCAGCGTGGGTTGGCCGCTAAAATTGGCCCATGCCAGCCGATATTTCGACCCCCAACCTGACGCACCACTTCCTCATAGCGATGCCAGGCTTGGAAGATGCCGCCTTTGCGCGCAGTGTGATTTATGTCTGTGAGCACAGTCCGCGCGGTGCGCTGGGGCTGATCATCAACAAACCCACCGACTTGACCTTGCCCGGCCTGTTTGAGCGCATTGAACTGCACTTTGGCCGCGCTGACCTGCGCGAAACACCGGTGTTTTTGGGCGGCCCGGTGCAAACCGAGCGCGGCTTTGTGCTGCACGACCCAATGCGCGGTGCCAATGAGGTCAACGAGGCCAGCGACGAATCGGGCTACGCCTCGACCCTGTGCATTCCGGGCGGGCTGGACATGACCACCTCCAAAGACGTGCTGGAAGCACTGT
>CAIRYF010000384.1 GCA_903882725.1 uncultured Simplicispira sp. | reverse complement strand
TGGTGATACCCTAGACAATAAAATCAGAGCAATACTTTCCTGCAAATAATTATTACAATTAATAATGTGCCATGACCGAACACGCCCCCATTATTCTTGACATTGCCGGTACTACCCTTAGCACCACCGATTGCCGTCGCTTGGCCCATCCGCTGACCGGCGGTGTGATTTTGTTTGCGCGCAATTGGCACAACCGTGCCCAATTGTTGGAGCTGACCAGCGCCATCAAAGCCGTGCGCCACGACTTGCTCATTTGTGTCGATCACGAAGGCGGGCGTGTGCAACGCTTTCGTTCGGATGGTTTTACCCATCTGCCCTCTATGCGCGTGCTGGGCGAGATGTGGATGAACGACGGCAAGGGTGGTCCGGGCAGTGGTGCGCTGCGCGCTACCAACGCCGCTACGGCAGTGGGCTATGTGCTGGCTAGCGAGTTGCGCTCTTGCGGTGTGGATTTTTCATTCGCGCCCGTGCTGGATTTGGACTGGGGTGTCAGCGGTGTGATTGGCGACCGGGCTTTTCACAGTGATGCGCGCGTTGTCACCTTGCTGGCAAAAAGCCTGATGCACGGCCTGCTGCAGGCGGGCATGGCCAATTGTGGCAAGCATTTTCCGGGGCATGGCTTTGTCAAGGCCGACTCGCACACCGAAGTGCCTGTAGATACGCGCAGCCTGAGAGCACTCTTGGCGCATGACGCTGCGCCCTACCCGTGGCTGCGCAGCACACTGACCAGCGTGATGCCAGCGCACGTCATTTACCCCAAAGTAGACAAGCGCCCGGCGGGGTTTTCGCACAAATGGCTGCAAGACATCTTGCGCGGTAAGTTGGGCTTTGACGGTGCCATCTTCAGTGATGACCTGAGCATGGAAGGCGCACGCCGTATTGATGATGCACTGGTCAGCTACACCGATGCGGCGGTGGTTGCCCTGCAGGCTGGCTGCGACTTGGTGCTGCTGTGCAACCAAAGCCTGGGTGAAGGCACCGAGGTGGATGAGCTGCTGGACGGCCTCGCCGCGCAGCAAGCCCAAGGCTGCTGGCAACCTAGCGCAGACAGCGAAGCGCGCCGCGTGGCACTGCTGCCACCAACTTTGTCGCTGGATTGGGATGATTTGCTGCGCCAGCCAGCCTACCTGCAGGCACTGCAGATGTTGCCTTGAGCATCTTGATCGTCTTGAGCGCTGGCCGGTGCCCCTCCAGACCCCTTTATTGGCCAAGAACTGCCGTGCATATCGGACTTTGATCGGACTTTTGCTACTGCACCTGCTGCGGCAAAATGCGTTGGGGTAGCCCTCTTGGCGGCACCGGTGTCAAGAAAGCAAGCTTGTATGTCGTATTTGTTGGGGTCGATTTTGGAATGGGTTGTGGGGCGGGTTGTGGGATGGGTTTCGCGCTTTTCAGGTGCTGTGCTGGCCGTTCTGGCCGCGCAGGTGCTGGTGGCGCTGTCGCTGCTGCCCGCTGCAGCGCAGGCAGCGGACTTCAGAGACCCGTCTGACCAGCAGTTTTTGGTCTGGCCCAATATTCCGGTGATCAGGGCGTCAGACTTTGATGAATATGCAGCTGATCGCAAAATATTTTCTGATTTGCACGATGCCAAAGGCGATCCGGCCGTCATTTTGGCTGCGCTGCAGGCGATTGATACTCTACAAATGCACCACGACCGCCGCTCAGTCAATGAGCTGGGGCGCAGCCTGAATGTGCAGGTCATTGCCGAGTTAGACCGCTTGGCGCGCAATATCAATATCCGCACGCCCAAGCTGCGCTTTGAGTTTGCCAAAATCACCCCCGCCGAGCTACAGCGCCCTGCCGCGCTCGATGCCAAGGCGCTGGACGCTTTGAAAGCCAAGGCCAGCCAGATCAACGTGGTGGCCTACCTTACCTACACCCAGCTAGGCGGCAGTTTTGTGCAGCTCACCGGCACGCTGGTCAAACTCTCTGATGGCAACTCGCAAACCTTTATGGTGACCGGCCCGGTGACGCAAGTGGGTGCCGTGTTGGCGCTGGAGTGGTTCAATTATTTTTATGGCAATCGCTTGGCCCCGCACGCTAACCCGATGCCCAACCGCGAATGGCTTAACGCTGCGCCCAGCCATATCAACCAACTGGTGTCGTTGGACGTGGCGCGGCGCTATTGCCAGTCGCAAGGCGCCGATTTGCCCGGCCTTGAAGAGTTGGAGGTGGGCGAGACCTCGGGCATTTACCACGGCGGTATTGAGCTGAAAAAAGACGCGCTCTACCACCTCAACTCTGGTATGTATTACTCCTCTGAACCGCAGTTGGAAAACCGGGTGCGGCCCAATTTGAATCCCCATGGCAACAATGCTTATTACTACTGCGTTCGGCACAGAAAAGAACCGGTGAAAGAGGTAAAAGAGCTGAAAGAGCCAGTCAAAGGGGCCACTAAAAAGCAGGCCCAGAAAAAATAAAGGCTGTAAAAGCGGTTTAGGCGCTGCTGTCTTGTATCTCGGTAGAGGCAAGGCTCAGTGTTGGCACGGCCTGCCCCGCCCGCCAGCGGCGCACCACGCGCTGAAAAATAAGCGCATTGGGAATTTGCAACAGCGAGCCCGCAGCGCCCAAGGTGCTGTCTTCTAGCGTGGTGTAGAGCAAGTTGATGTCCAGCACGCGGCCCCGGGCACCGGGTTTTTCGGCAGTGTCGAGCAGCTCAATCGTGTCGCCCACCCGAAACGGCCCGACGGTAAAAATCAGCAGCGCACAAAACAGGTTCGACAGCACGCTCCACGCGGCAAAAAACGCCACAGCGCCGACGGTAGCAAAGCCGGTAAAGGCCGTCCACAGCACGGTGGCCGATACGCCCAAACGCTCCAATATCAGCAGCAGGGCGCTCAGAGCAATCGTCCAGCGCAACATACCGTTGAGCGGCACCAGCAACTCGTGCGGCAGTTGGTAATGGCTGCCAGCGCGCTTGACGAGGCGGCGCAGCAAGTGCTGTAGCAGCATGGCCACCAGCACGATAAGAAAAATTTGCAGACCCGGAACAATGATTTCAAGCCAGTCTTGCGCCCATTCGGGGATATAAAACTTCCAAGAACGTTTCATTTTCCAATTCATCGCCCATGTCCTCAGTGGTGGTGTGGCCGCTGCTCTACGGTGTCTAGCTGCATCTCAAAGCTAAAAAAGCGGTTGCGTCCATGGGCTTTGGCAGCGTAGAGGGCTTCGTCGGCACGCATGATCAAGCCCTCAGCGCTGGTGTTGTGGTCGGGCACGCAGGTGGTGATGCCGCCGGAGAGGGTCAGCAAGCTGCTTAAAGGCGAGTCGGGGTGCGCAATGGCACGCACGTCCAGCATCTTGCACAGCGCGCGCGCAAACGTCATCGCGCCCGAGCGCGGGGTGTTAGGCAGAATCAGCGCAAATTCTTCGCCGCCGTAGCGCGTGGCCATATCGCGTGGGCGCACGCAGACTTCGCGCAGCAGGCGGCCAATCTCGCGCAGGCAGGCATCGCCTTGCAGATGGCCCAGCGAGTCGTTGTAGCGCTTGAAGTAATCCAAGTCGCACAGCATCAGCGTCAGGGGCGTGCCATCGCGGCGCGCCGCCAAAATTTCTTGGTGCAGCAAGCGGTCAAAACCGCGCCGGTTGATGAGGCCCGTGAGGGCGTCTATCTCCACCATGGCGTTAAGGTGCTGGTTGGCGGTGTGCAGTTCTTGCGTCAG
>CAIRYF010000383.1 GCA_903882725.1 uncultured Simplicispira sp. | reverse complement strand
TCCACCCTTCTTCGCATTCTCGGCGAACACTTTGAAGCCGGCGTCTATCACAAGATCGTTGAACTGTGCGAACTTCAAGCCAAAGCGCAGGTCTGGGCTATTGCCGAGCGCTGGTAGGCGGTGACGGCCTCGATGGTTTTGGAGCCTGCAGCAAAGAAGACTTGGGGCTCGCCGGTTGCCGCCCCGGGTACAAACCGTTCGCGGGCACGGGTAAAAAACGCTGTGCTGGCTTGTACCGCGTTGTCCGCTGACGGATCGAGCAAGCCAACGTCTTTCATCAGCGCCAGAGAGTATTGAATGTCCCGAAGCAGAAAATTCAGCGCGTCGAACTGGGTGCGCACACGCACGGAACCGGCATCATCCATGGCAGGCTTACTCAACAGGCCAGCACCTTGGCCACGCAATGTACCCAACTGCTCGGTCCAGGGAATGGTGCGCGACACGACCATGTCCATCAACAGATAGGTGGCCGGGTCGGCGTCAAACAGCAGGCTGGTCTGCTTGGCTACGCCATAAACAAAGCGCGTCAAATCCTCAATCAGAACCGTGTGCAGGGCGAAGCTGGCGGGGGCGGTTTTGCCCTCCAGTGCGGACACCAACCCATCAATGCGGGTACGCAGGCCCGCCCATTCATGTTGGTTCATGTCCGTTTGGGTGGCGGTGAATTTGCTGTCCAGCGCATCACGTGCCTGGCGCAAGGTTTCGCGTGTGCTGTCGCGCCCGGCTTGGGCGGCGGTGTTGCCTGACAACACCATATTGGTCTGCCCCCGGTGAGTTTGCAACTGGCGAATGAGCTCACTGGCCTCGCCCACCCGGCTGATGCCTTCCATCTCCAGCTGGATAATGCCCAGATCCTGTTTTTGAGTCCAGATCAGTTGCGCCAGCACCAGCAACATCGGTACCAGCAATAGCACTGCAATCAAGGTGAGCTTGGTGGCAACACGCATTTGCCGCATGAACCAAGCGCCGAGGGAGAAGAATTTCATAAAAATAGGCTCTTGGCCCTGTACTCAAAAAGTTTCCCAATCTTCACTGCCGCTCAGTAAGGGCGCTGCTTTGGCAAAAGCCTTCGGGGCGGCCGCTGGCGGCGGTGTCAGTGGTTTTTTAGGCGCTGCAAGCGCCTTGGCAGGTGCGTGGGCACTAATTTAACGGCGGCGACTTTGTGCGCTGTGGGGGCCGGGGTGTCAGTGCGGGTGGGGGGCGTATGGCCCGAATAAAAGATTCATGCTGTTGATAACGAAATGTGATGTTATGCACGCTCCAATGAAGAGAGACATTTTCCAAAGCGGCTCTTCATGGGAGAAAAGCGCTTTTGCTGCATAACATCAGGTATTAACTTGCCATGAGGAGGCTGGCCGTCTCGTTGCTTTCTAGCTGAAAAGTCTCCATCAAGCTGGCCAAGCGCGTTGCTTGACTCTGTAGGCTGATAGCCGCTGCTGAAGACTGTTCCACCAAGGCCGCGTTTTGTTGTGTTACCGAGTCTAGGTCGGAGACCACCTCATTGATTTGGCCGATACCACCGGATTGATCTGCCATGGCAGCACTGACCTCATCTATGGTGGTGGCAACTTGAGTGACTGCCATCAGCAGCTCAGTCATAGTCGTGCTGGCTTGCTGTACCTGCCCCGCCCCCGCTTCTACCCCGGCCACACTTGTTGTGATCAGTTGCTTAATTTGTTTGGCAGCTTCGGCACTGCGCCCTGCCAAAGAACGCACCTCTGAAGCTACCACGGCAAAGCCTCGACCTTGCTCGCCAGCACGAGCGGCTTCTACAGCAGCGTTCAACGCCAAAATATTAGTTTGAAAGGCAATGCTGTCGATAACGCCGATGATGTCGGCAATTTGGTGTGATGACTGCGTGATGCCGTGCATGGTTTGCATTACCGCATCTACCGCCTGTCCTCCGCGCTGCGCTACTGCGGCGGCGCTAGAAGCCAATTGCGAGGCTTGCCGCGCTGATGCGGCGGAATGGGCTACTGCACTGGCCAGTTGCACGGTGCTTGATGCCGTCATCTCCAAGCTGGCAGCCGTCTGTTCGGTGCGTTGACTTAAGTCAGTATTGCCACTGGCGACCTCAGCGCTGGCTACTTTGATGCTCTGCGCCGCATCACGCACTTGACGTACCAACTGCGATAGTTCGCTTTGCATGGTGTGTAAGCTGGTCACCACACTGCCCAACTCATCTCGGCGTAAATGCGGCAGTGTGCTGGCTAAGTTGCCTTGGGTAATGGCTTGCAAAGAGCGTCTTACCTCGGCCAGTGGCCGGAGCACTGATCGCATTGTCCAGGTCACCATTACCAACAACAAAAGCAAACAAATTCCGGCGCACACCAAACCCACCCATAACCGCTGATTGCCCGCCACCACGGAGCTGGAGAAGGTGTTTTGCGATCGTTGCTGTGCCAGCGGAATCAGCGCCTGCAATGGTTTGACTACGGCCTTGACCATAACCGGCCAATCATCTTCAAGTACCGCAGTCATCGCATTATTGTTTTTGGTGACATAGGCTTTTTCTAGCTGACCCAGCGTGTTTTCCACTACCTGCCACTGGCGCTGTAGTTGCGCTAACGATTGCAGTGCCTCACCTTCAACAAATATCTCCTGCGCTACGGGTGTGAAGTTGGAAAACAAATCGGTCAGCTCCTTTTTGGTATCACGCAGGTGATTTAGTGAGCCGGGTATGGGTAGTTGATCAAGTAGGACGCCTGCAGCACGAAAACGCACTTCAAGCAGCAAATTTTCTATGCGCTGCATACGTGCCAGTGTCTGACCGTCTTGCTCAAATACCTCTGTTAAGGCGTGCTGATTGACCTGATTGGCAGAAAAAAACAAACTACTCACAATAGCTACCGCGACCACGGCCAGTAATGCCAAAAGCTGTAGGCGTTGCCTAATAGAAAAATACAGGGACATCATCAACCTTTGGCGTTAGTGGTTATTGGGTTGGCAGACCCTTGGATGACCATTCAGGTAAACCGCCGCGCATCCAATGTACCTTTGAAAACCCCGCTTTGTAGGTAACAACAGACGCTTTATAGCTACGCCAGCATTCGCCACCATTGCAAAAAAAGATAACTGGAGCAGCTTTGTCGCTGGGTAGTTTGGATAGGTCGAAACTATCCTTGCTTGCATCAAAATCGGCAGATTTTTCGCTTTTTTCTTTATATGTTAGATTTTTGGCTCCCTTGACAGTTTTCTCTGCATATTCCGCTGCGACACGGTTGTCAAAAATCAACGCGCCAGCATCTTGCATTTTTTTGGCTTCTTCAGCACTAATGACTTTGACGCCATCAGTG
>CAIRYF010000382.1 GCA_903882725.1 uncultured Simplicispira sp. | reverse complement strand
TTGCTGGCTGGGCACCAGCTGGGTGTAGACGCTTTGGCCGCGCACGCCAAAAGCCCCCAGCGCTGCGGCCTGCGCCAGTGGCACGCAGCCAACATACGCGCCAGCGTCAGCCACCACGGTCTCATGCACTTTGGCCATGCCCACGGCGGGCCGAAATTCTTCAGTCGGTGGACTGCCCGAGAAATCAAAGCGCAGCGGGTCAGACAGCTCTAGCGAGACGACTTTTGCAAAGTAGAGCTTGGCCCCGCTTGCCCCGCCTGCGGGCATAAATTGGCGCACGACGCTGGACGCTTTGGTGACGCGCACATATTGCTCGCGCGCGGTTGGCAACCCCTTGTTCTGCTCCAGCACCAGCGCAGCGCCCACGGGGGGAGTGTCCCACTCTGGCCGCAAAAAAAGCTGCACCACGCGCTGGCCAGCAATGTGGTCTTCCAGCAGATAGCCGGGCAAATTTGCACCAATAAACAAATAGCTTTCCATGCGCCCTTGCGCGCTGCTTCGGAGCTCAAAGGAGTCCTTGGCCTTGAACAGCGTCACGCTGACGCGCGGGTCTGCAGGCGGTTCGGCAACGATAAGGTTAGCGCCAAAGTAGGTATCGGTGTCGTCGGTCTCGACTCTGGCAAACACTTTGCGCAGCGCCACGCGCCCGCCTGCCCGATCCATCTCACTGATGTCAGGAAAAACGGCGTTGCTGATGCCGTCGGCAATTTGCTGGCCCGTGGGCGCGCCGCCGCCTTCGGGCACGTCGGCCATGACGGCGGATTTAAGCAGTTTCACATCACCGAAAAGGATGGGCATGGCCTCAGATCTCCAAAATTTCTAAAAATCGAAAGGTGGGCATATACGTCAGCTCGGGCGTGTATTCGCCATCGGCCAGCACCCACAGCGGCTGGGCGTTGAAGCCGCCTTGGCCGTGGTCAAAAATCACGGCGCGCGTGACGCCGCGCAGCGTTAACTCAAACTGCGCACCGGGCAGCGCGGCCCACGCTTGCAGCTGGGTGCAGGTGGCGCGGGTAATCCAAGCCGCCGTTTCGACGCCCTCTAGCGTGATGGGGCGCCCCGCTTGCTTTACGGCCACATCGACCAGCAGCGCGCCGGTGATGCTGTATGCAGTGGCTTGCTCTACCGGCGTCCAGTCAAATTCATCGGTCCAGTCCAGACGGTCAGTGAGGTCTATGGTGGTAGCCCCATAGGTCAGGGTGATGCTCATTGGGCGGCTCCCTTGGCGCTGGCCAACTGGCGCAGCAGTTGCTCTGTGGCTTTTTGGCTGCTTTGGTCGGCAAAGCGCACTTGCACTGGGCGCGCAGCACCAGACAGAAAGATGTTGCTGATGTTGCTGCTGCCAGCGCTAACGCCGATACCACCATTGCCACCACCGCCGCCTATGCCCTGTTGTTTGGGTGCCTGCGGCTCCAAGACCGCACCAACGGTGCTTGCAGTGCCAGCGGCGCTAGGGCGAGGGGAGTTCGACGTCGCAAGCAGGGTCGCCACTACGTCGCGCAGCGCGGCAATCATGGCGTCGTCGCGTTCGCGCCGCTCGGCAATGGCTGCGTCTTCGCGTTCGCGCTGCTGGGCGGCCAGCTCATCGTCACGTTCGCGCTGTTCGCGCAGCGCCTCTTGGCGCGCTTGCTCGGCATCGGCCAGCTCTTGCAGGCGCGCTTGCTGGGTTTCTTGGGCCGCTTTGTCGCGGTTTGCCAAATCGCCCGTTTGCGCATCTTGCTGCGCTTGCAGGCGCTTGGCGCTGGCGGCGCTAGCGGCCTCGGCGCGCTCTTGCTCTAGCCGGTCTTGCTCTTGGGCTTGCGCTTTTTGTGCGGCCAGCACGGCGTCGCGCTGACGGTCTAGGGCGGCTTGTTCGCTAGCGCCGCGCTTACCGGACTGAACCGCTTCGCGCTCGGCGCGCTGGGCCTCTGCTGCCGTTTGCGCTGCGGCTTGGGCAGTGCGGTCGGCAGCCTCGCGCGCCTTGCGCTCTTGCTCGGTACGCTGGGCGCGATCGTCTTGCTCTTTGTGTGCTTTGGCCAGTGCGTCGGCTTCGCGCTGGCGCGCTTCTTGGCGGGCTTTGTCGGCGTTTTCAATGGCTTTGCGCTCGGCGTCGTAGCGCGCTTTGTCGGCTTTGTCTTGGTCTTGGCGCTGTTTGTGCAGGGCTTTGTCTTCGTCTTCGCGCTGTTTGCGCCGGGCTTTGTCTTCGTCTTCGCGCTGTTTGCGCAGAGCGTCTTGTCGGGCTTTGTCGTCGGCATCTTGTCGCGCACGCCGCTGGGTATCGGCGTCTTTTTGTGCGGCGCTTTCGTCGGCAATGTAGGCTTTGCCACCGCTGCTGCTGCCGTCGGCTTTTTGCTGCTGCAATTTGCGGTCTTGGTCGGCTTTGTCTTGCTGTGCCTTGCGATCTTTGGCGTCGTCTTCTTCTTGCTTTTTGCGCTCTTTGGCGGCTTGCTCTTCTTCGCGGCGCTTGGTGTCGCGGTTTTGCTTTTCTTTGGCGGCAATCTGCTCTATCAA
>CAIRYF010000381.1 GCA_903882725.1 uncultured Simplicispira sp. | reverse complement strand
TCGCGGTGCAGTTCTTGGATCAGAAAATCCAGGCGTTTGCCAATTTCACCGCCTTGCTGCAGCAGGCGCTCGATCTCGTCCAAGTGCGATTGCAGGCGCGTGACTTCTTCAGCCACATCAATGCGGATGGCAAAGGCGGTGGCTTCAGACAGGGCGCGGTCTTGCGCGGCCTCGGGGGCGGCGCTGCCTTGGGCCAAGCCCATGGCTTCTTTCCAACGCTCCATAAAGCGCTGGCGCTGCTGCTCGACCAGCTGCGGCACCAGCGGCACCGCTTGCAGGGTCAGGGCGCGCAACTGGTTCAGGCGCTCGTGCAGCATGGCGGCCAAGCGCTCGCCTTCTTGCTTGCGCGCAGCCAGCAGCGCTTTGAGGGCTTTTTCTGCCAAGGCGGGGATGATTTTGTTCCAGTCTTCTTGGCCGCTTTGGGTGTTGGCGCTCAGGCGCAGCACATCGGCTACCGACAGCGCTCGCGCATCGGGCAGCCACGCTTGCACACTGTCTTGCAGGCCATTGAGGCGCTGCAAAAAGCGTGTCGACAGCTCAGGCAGGGTGCCGGCACCAGCGTTTTCAATGGCGGCGCGCACCTCGACTTTGCCGCGTTTGATTTTTTTGGTGAGCTGTGTGCGCAGCACCGGCTCCATGGCGCGCAACTCGTCGGGCAAGCGAAAGGAGAGATCCAAAAACCGGCTGTTGACGGAGCGGATTTCCAGTCCCAGCTGGCGTGCAGAGGGTGTCCGCACGTCGCCGTCGCTGCCTTGGGTGGATGCGTCTAGCTGGGCGCTAGCGTATCCGGTCATGCTGTAAACTGCCATGGGACTTGTGGACTTGTGTGGTTGCTAGTGATCGGGGGATTATCCGGTTTCTGTTTCAGCCTCCAAATTCTTTGCGCAAAATATGTCAAAAACCAAACCGGCGCCGCTGCCGCCCGATACCGTCATCGGTGGCTATCGTGTAGTGCGCCGCGTCTCTTCAGGTGGCTTTGGCGTGGTCTATTTGGCAATTGATGGCGAAGGCCAGCAAGTGGCCATCAAAGAGTACCTGCCTTCGTCCTTGGCTACGCGCGCTGTGGGCGAATTGCTGCCTCGGGTGCAGCCAGAAAAACTCTCGCTGTATCGCCTTGGCCTGAAAAGCTTTTTTGAAGAAGGCCGCGCCTTGGCGCAAATTTCGCACGCCTCGGTGGTCAGCGTGCTGAATTTCTTTCGCGAGAACGAAACCGTCTACATGGTGATGAATTACTTGGAGGGTGCCACTTTGCAAGACTTCATCATCACCGCACGCGACTTGAAGGCTGAAAAAGTCTTTCGCGAGTCCACCATCCGCTCGCTGTTTGACGAGGTGCTGCGCGGGATGCGCATCGTGCATCAACACAAGATGCTGCACTTGGATATCAAGCCAGCCAACATTTTTATCACCGACGACAACAAGGCGGTGCTGATTGACTTTGGCGCCGCGCGCGAGGTGTTGTCCAAAGAAGGCAACTTCATTCGCCCGATGTACACGCCCGGCTTTGCTGCGCCCGAGATGTACCGGCGCGATTCCTCGATGGGGCCGTGGACAGATATTTACGCTATTGGTGCCTGTATGTACGCCTGTATGCAGGGCTTTCCGCCCAACGAAGCGCCCCAACGCCATGACAAAGACCGGCTTTCGCTGGCGTTGACCAAGCTGCGCGGGGTGTATTCCGACAATTTGATTGAAGTGGTGGAGTGGTGTATGGCAATGGATCCGTTGTCGCGTCCACAGTCGGTGTTTGCGCTGCAAAAAGAACTCTCGCGCGAGGGCGAGCGGCGCTACACCAAGCTCACCGTCGCCGAAAAAATGCGCTTGCAGCTCGATACCTTGGTGTCTGACACCAAGAAGAATGTGCAGAAAATGGGGGATGCCGCTGGCTTTGCGTTGAAACCAAAATGAAATTTTCTGTCTTTCAAATTAGCCGCCGGGGTGGCCGTAAAAAAAATGAAGATCGCATGGGCTACTGTTACACGCGCGAAGCGGGGCTGTTTGTGCTGGCTGACGGCATGGGCGGGCACCCTGATGGCGACATAGCGGCGCAGATTGCGCTGCAGACGATTGCGGCTCGCTTTCAGAGCCAGGCCAAGCCGGGACTGGTCGATGTGCAAGAGTTTTTGTCGTCGGCCCTGCTGGCAGCGCACCACCAAATTTTGCGTTACGCCAGCGACAAAGGCGCGCTCGATTCGCCGCGCACCACGTTGGTGGCTGCGGTGCTGCAAGGCGGCAGCGCTACGTGGGTTCACTGCGGCGACTCGCGTCTGTATATGGTGCGCGCAGGCGAATTACTGATGCGCACGCGCGACCACTCGTACATTGAGCTGCGCAACGCTCCGCCCAACCTGGCGCACATCAACCGCAACGTGCTGTTTACCTGTCTGGGCTCGCCCACCCGGCCTATTTACGATATGGCTGGCCCCATGCCGCTAGAGCAGGGTGATCGGATTTTGCTGTGCTCAGACGGTCTGTGGGGCACTCTTAGCGACGAAAAAATCACCCGCGAGATGGTGCGCTTGCCGGTCTCGCAAGCGGTTCCCGAGCTGGTCGAAAGCGCCCTGCGCACCGCTGGCGAGAGCAGCGACAACGTCACCGTCATAGCGCTGGAGTGGGAGACGCCCGACCCCTTTGAGTCCACCCAAGGGGTGTCCACCGACGGCATTGACGGCGATATGTTTGCCTCCACCATTCAGGCGGGCCCGATGGATGGATGGGGGGACGACGCTGACAACGCTGACGACTTTGACGACGAAGCCATCGAGCGCTCCATTGCCGAAATCAACGAAGCCATTCGCCGCTCTGCCGCGCGCAAAGGCTGATTTTTGCTCATTAAATAATAGCTGTAACCGCACGTCCTATAAGGACTAGAGGCACTTTTTACCATGAAAATCGTATTGGCATCCAATAACCACGGCAAACTGGCCGAGCTGCAGGCGATGTTTGCGCCGCTGGGCGTGGAGCTGATTCGCCAAGCCGACCTGGGCGTGGGCGAGGCCGAGGAGCCGCACTGCACCTTTGTTGAAAACGCCCTGGCCAAAGCGCGCTTTGCCGCCGCCCACACCGGCCTGCCTGCCATTGCCGACGACGCCGGCCTGTGCGTCGATGCCTTTGGTGGCCTGCCGGGCGTGGACACGGCGCACTACTGCACCCAGTTTGGCTACGACAAAAGCGATGACAACAACGTGCGCGCGCTGCTGGAACAACTGCAAGGCCAAGACCAGCGCCGCGCCGCCATGGTCAGTACGCTGGTGGCCGTGCGCAGCCCACAAGACCCCGAGCCGTTGATTGCCGTTGGCCGCGTGGTCGGCGAAATCACCCGCGAACGCCGCGGCAGCAACGGCTTTGGCTTTGACCCGGTGATGTTTCTGCCGCAACTGGGCAAGACCTTTGCCGAATTGCCCGACGCAGTCAAAAATGCCTACAGCCACCGTGGCAGTTCGTCGCAGCAAATGCTGGCGCTGCTGCGCGAGCGCTGGCTGAAGTGAATTCCCCCTGAGTCGTTGTATGGTCATTCCTATCGTTCCCGTAGACGAAACCGTCCCGGTCGCACCGCGCGACATCCAGCATTACCTGCGCCCCGGCTTGTTGCAGCTGACCAGTTTGCCGCCGCTGTCGCTGTATGTGCATCTGCCGTGGTGCCTAAAAAAATGCCCGTATTGCGACTTCAACTCGCACGAGTGGCAGGGCGCTGGCAGCAGCGCAAGCAACACCGCCCTCCCCGAGCAGCGCTATCTCGATGCGCTGCTGGCTGATTTAGAGGCGGCGCTGCCACTGGTTTGGGGCCGCCAAGTCCACAGCATTTTTATGGGCGGTGGCACGCCCAGTTTGTTCTCGCCGCAAGCCATTGACCGGCTGCTGGGCGACATTCGCGCGCGTTTGCCGCTGGCACCGGGCTGCGAAATCACCCTCGAAGCCAACCCCGGCACCTTTGAGAAAGACCGCTTTCGCGCCTTTCGCGCGGCGGGCGTGACGCGGCTGTCCATTGGCGTGCAAAGCTTTAACGACCGGCATTTGCAAGCGCTGGGCCGGGTACACGACCGGGCGCAGGCGCTGGCGGCGGTGCAAGAAGCGGCGCAAGCCTTTGACACCTTCAATCTGGACATCATGTATGCGCTGCCCGGCCAAAGCATGGCCGAGCTGGAGCAAGATGTGCGCACCGCGCTGGGGTTTGCGCCGCCGCACATTTCCATCTACCACCTGACCATCGAGCCCAACACGCTGTTTGCCAAGTTTGCGCCCGCCATTCCGACCGACGACGATGCCTACGCCATGCTCGACCGCATCACCGAGCTGACCGGCCAAGCGGGCCTGGGACGCTACGAAATATCGGCCTACGCCAAGCCCAATCACGCGTGTTGGCACAACACCAATTACTGGCAGTTTGGCGACTACTTGGGCATTGGCGCTGGGGCGCACAGCAAGCTCAGTTTTGCCCACCGGGTGGTGCGCCAGACGCGTTTTCGCGACCCAGCGCGCTACATGGAGCACGCGCTGGCTGGCCACGCCGTGGCACAAGACGAGGATGTGCGCCGCGCCGATTTGCCGTTTGAATACATGCTCAACGCGCTGCGCCTGCGCAGTGGTTTTGCGCTCTCAGACTATGTTGAGCGCACCGGACTGGCCGTCACTTCGATAGCCAAAGCGTTGGACGAGGCCGAGCGCAAGGGGCTGATTGAGCGCGGCATGGCCCATGTGCGCCCGACCGAGCGCGGCTTTGACTTTCTGAGCGACTTGCAGGCGCTGTTTTTGGCTTAAAACAGCCTATAGCCCTTATAGAATAAGCGGTTGTAGCTATTAAATAAATAGCAACCACATGACGCCGCCGCTTATCTTGGTGCCTTAACCCGTATTGCGCAGCCCCGCTGCAATGCCGTTGATGGAGATGTGGATGCCAGTTTGCACCCGGTCGTCGCCCTCACCGGCGCGCCAGCGGCGCACCAGTTCGACCTGCAAGTGGTGCAGCGGATCGATGTAGGGGAAACGGTGGCGAATCGACCGCGCCAGCGCCGTGTTGTGCGCCAAGCGCCCATTGTCGCCGG
>CAIRYF010000380.1 GCA_903882725.1 uncultured Simplicispira sp. | reverse complement strand
GCCGTGCCAACCACGCTGGCGCAGGACAACGCAGTCGAGTTGGCGCGCAGCGTGCTGGCCGAGCTGGCCACGCACGACGCCAGCACTGTGGTGCAACGGGCACAGAACGAAATTCTTGCCACCATGGCCTGCCACGGCGCGGTGCGTGCCCACCAGCGCCTGACGCTGGACGAAATGAACGCCCTGCTACGCCAAATGGAAATCACCAAGCGCGCCGACCAATGCAACCATGGCCGCCCAACTTGGCATCAACTGACTGTGCGCGAGCTGGACACACTGTTTTTGCGTGGCCGCTGATCGTTCGCAGCACCCAAAAAAGCTGGTGCAGCACGGCCAGTGCTGCGCCCCATAACAGTGCAGCATCTTGGGCATAAATCCCCAAAAAGGTGCATTTATGCAACTTTCGTTTACTTTCATGCACCAATATGGACATAGAGGCATAACTTTTTGACATAATCTGACAGTGCAATGCCACATTTCCTCCGATTTTTCAAGAAAGCTCTTTGCCATGAAGTACGCGTCCGTAGGCCAATTCCTTGAACAAGTTGCCCAGCGCAACCCCGGTCAGCCCGAGTTTCTGCAAGCCGTGACTGAAGTCATGGAGAGCCTGTGGCCCTTCATTGAAAAGCACCCGCGTTACGCCGATCACGGCCTGCTAGATCGCTTGGTCGAGCCTGAGCGCACTGTCATGTTCCGTGTCTGCTGGACCGATGACCACGGCACGGTACAGGTCAACCGTGGCTACCGCATTCAGCACAGCATGGCCATTGGCCCGTACAAAGGCGGTTTGCGCTTTCATCCCTCGGTCACGCTGTCGGTGCTGAAATTCTTGGCCTTCGAACAAACCTTCAAAAACGCCCTGACCACATTGCCTATGGGCGGCGGTAAGGGCGGCTCTGACTTTGACCCCAAGGGCAAGAGCCCCAATGAAGTGATGCGCTTTTGCCAGGCCTTTGCCAGCGAGCTGTTTCGCCACATCGGTGCCGACACCGATGTGCCGGCAGGCGACATCGGTGTCGGTGGGCGCGAAGTGGGCTTTATTGCCGGTATGTACAAAAAACTCAGCAACCGCGCCGACTGCGTCTTCACTGGTAAGGGTCTGTCGTTTGGCGGCTCGCTGATTCGCCCCGAAGCCACCGGCTACGGCACGGTGTACTTTGCCGACGAAATGCTCAAGACCCGTGGCAAGTCGTTTAGCGGCCTGCGCGTATCGGTCTCAGGTGCTGGCAACGTGGCGCAATACGCCATTGAAAAAGCCATGGCCATGGGAGCTAAGGTAGTGACGGTGTCAGATTCGAGCGGCACCGTGATCGACGAAGACGGCTTCACCACCGAAAAATTGGCCATCCTGATGGAAATCAAAAACCACCTGTATGGCCGCGTGGGTGACTACGCAGCACGCATCGGCGCGCGCTTTGAAGCGGGCGTGCGTCCTTGGCACGTGGCGGTGGATGTTGCCCTGCCTTGTGCTACGCAAAACGAGTTGAACGAAGAAGACGCCGCTTTACTGATTAAAAACGGCGTCATCTGCGTGGCCGAAGGTGCCAATATGCCCTGCACCAACGAAGCCGCAAGAGCATTTGAGGCCGCTGGCGTGTTGTACGCCCCAGGCAAGGCCAGCAACGCTGGTGGCGTGGCCACTTCTGGGCTGGAAATGAGCCAAAATGCCATGCGCCTGTCTTGGACGGCGCAAGAAGTCGATGCCCGTTTGCTGATGATCATGCAAGGCATCCACGCTGCCTGCCTCCAGTACGGCCGGCGTGCTGATGGCAG
>CAIRYF010000379.1 GCA_903882725.1 uncultured Simplicispira sp. | reverse complement strand
AGGCTGCCCGCAGGCAGCCTGTCGGCACAGGGGGTCAGCGCCGCTGCCTAGCGACGGCGGTTGTTGTCGTTGTTTTTGCCCACTTCGTTGCCAATCAGCGCCCCGGCAGCGGCTCCGCCGATAGTGCCCAAGGTACCGCCAAAGACGGCTTCGCCGACCACGCCGCCAGCGACTGCGCCCACACCGGTGCCAATTTGAGCGTTGCTCGGGTTGCTGGCGCAACCACCCAAGGCCAGAGCCGCGCTCAGTAGGCAGGCGCTGGTGAAGAGGGAATGTTTCATGGGTTTCTCCTTGTGAAAACGACAGGTTGGTAGCCATGCTAAGGCTGCTGCACCGGCTTGTCTGTCAGACGATGCCTTGCCTGTCGGCAGAAGTTGTGTCTGCTGCGCATTACAGTACGGGCCGCATTGGGTGCGGCCATCCATGCCCAGCACTGGCTGGATTTCCAGCAGTTTGAAAGGGCTTTTTCTTGGAAATTATTTATTTTTTGATCGACTTCATCTTGCACGTCGATAAGCACTTAGAGGCGTTTGTTGTGGCCTATGGGACTTGGGTGTACGTGCTGTTGTTTGCCATTGTGTTTATTGAAACTGGCTTGGTGGTGATGCCGTTTTTACCGGGTGACTCGCTGCTGTTTATCGTCGGTGCGCTGTGCGGGGCCGAGTTGATGAGCTTTCCGCTGGCCGTGGGCGTGCTGTGGGCCGCAGCGGTATTGGGTGACCAGTGCAACTACAGCATTGGCCGCTACTTTGGCCCCAAGGTGTTTCAGTGGGAAAACTCGCGCTGGTTTAACCGGCGCGCTTTTGACCAAGCCCATGCGTTTTACGAGCGCTACGGTGGTATCACCATCGTCATTGCCCGTTTTATGCCGTTTATTCGCACCTTTGCACCGTTTGTGGCGGGGGTGGCTGCGATGAACCGGGCCAAATTTACGGCGTTTAACGTCGGTGGTGCGGTGCTGTGGGTGGTGGGTATTTGCGCTGCAGGCTACTTTTTTGGCAACCTGTTGTGGGTGAGGCAGCATCTGGACAAAATCATTTGGGCGTTGATTTTGGTGCCCGGCCTGATGGCCCTTTTTGGTGCTTGGCGCGCTGGCAAGGCCGATAAAAGCCATTCAAGTGCCGCCGTGCCCTGATGGAACGGGTTTGTATGGGTTTGTGTGGGGGTGCGGGGCTTACACCGAGCGGCTGCGTGCCAGCGGCGGATTCTTGGCAAAGTAGCGTGTGATGCCGCGCATCAGCGCATCGGCCAGTTGCTCTTGGTAGGCGCTAGAGCGCAGTTGGGCCTCTTCCTCGGGGTTGCTGATAAAGGCGGTTTCTACCAATACGCTAGGAATGTCGGGAGCCTTGAGCACGGCAAACCCGGCTTGCTCAACGCGTGGTTTGTGCAGCTTGGCCATGCCGCCAATCTCACCCAGCAGCACGCTGCCCAGTTTCAAGCTGTCGTTGATTTGTGCTGTGGTGCTCATGTCCAGCAGTGCGCGCTGCACGTGCTGGTCTTTGGCGCGCACGTTCAGGCCGCCGACCAAGTCGGCTTGATTTTCTTTGTTGGCCAGCCAGCGTGCAGCGCTGCTGGATGCGCCGCCTTGGCTGAGAGCAAAAACGCTGGCGCCATGTGCTTCGGGTGTGGTGAAGGCGTCGGCGT
>CAIRYF010000378.1 GCA_903882725.1 uncultured Simplicispira sp. | reverse complement strand
TACCCGCCAACTCTGCGGAACCACATTAACGTTGGCCTACTTGGTATTGCTGCGCGTAGAGATTGCCCGTTTCACCCGAACTTAATCGGCTCGTCTCTGTTGCTCTGATCCTCACCTCACGGTGGGCAGCCGTTAGCTGCTACGCTGTCCTGTGCAGTCCGGACGTTCCTCCAGTGCCTGGTTTCCCAGCTTGCACCAGCGGCGGTCTGGCGCGCTTCACGGCGGCGATTATTGCATTCCTTCAGGCCGCGTTCATCTTCAGCGGGCATAGTGGCTACTTTGTTTCAAGGAAGTAGGGATGCAGACTTTTCAACGCACCACAGCAAAGCGCATTGCTGCTGTCACGCTGCTGATGGCTGCTTGTGCCAGTCCGCTGGCCTGGCTGGTCTCGCGTGAGAACGCCGAGGAAGAAGTGGTGGCCTTTGCGCAGGAGGAGTCGCGCCGCGCTCTGACCGTGCAGGGCGGCACGCACCTGGATGGCACCCAAACCGTCGCTCAGGCGCAGCTGGCGGCACAGCTGCTCACCGGTGGCCTGTTTGAGATTGCCGAAATTTACGGTCCTGATGGTCGCAAGTTGGCTGAATCGGTCACGCCCGCAGGCCATGTGCTGGAGTCCAAACTGCCAAAGCACGGCGCGCCCCGCTATGTGCAGTCGTATTACGAGAGCTTGCACTTGCCCGGTGGCCAATGGGCTTTGCGCGTCTTTGTGCCGCTGCGCGCAACCGCCGCAGGCCCAGTCACTGGCTACTTTGAAGGCGTGCGCACCATCCCCGAATGGCAGCAAAAGCAAATTTTGTCAGATGCCTTCATTGTCAGCCTGATGGTTTGCTTGGCCTCACTGATTTGTGGCGCTGTCATTTACCCAGTGGTGGTGCATCTGGTCAAAGAAAACGAGGACAAGGCCCGGCAAGTGCTGGAGTCGCATATCGCCATGATGGAAGCGCTGGGCCGGGCCATTGCCAAGCGCGACTCCGACACCGGCGCGCACAACTACCGCGTGGCGTGGCTGGCCGCCAGCACGGCCCAGGTGCTGGGTTTGCAGGGCGCGGCCATGCAGTCGCTGATTGCGGGGAGTTTTTTGCACGACGCGGGCAAGATTGGTATTCCTGACGCCATCTTGCTCAAACCGGGGCGTCTGGATGAAGCAGAAATGGCCATCATGCGCACCCATGTGGCGCAGGGTGAAGATATCGTCACCGGCGCTGGCTGGCTCGATGGCGCGCGCGACGTGGTGAGCAGCCACCACGAAAAATGGGACGGCTCGGGCTATCCGCGCGGCTTGGTGGGTGAAGGCATTGCCCTGTCAGCGCGCATTTTTGCCGTGGCCGATGTGTTTGATGCCCTGAGCTCGCGCCGCCCCTACAAAGAGCCCCTGCCCTTTGACCAAGTGATGGCCATCCTGCACGAAGGCCGGGGCAGCCACTTTGACCCTGCCGTGCTCGATACGTTTGCCCAACTGGCCCCCGACCTGCACCGCCAATTGCAAGGGCTGGACGAGGCGGCCACCCGCAAGCTGATGACCGACATGGTGCAGCGGCATTTCGACATTCTGGTTTGATTGCCATGGACGCCATGGTGGCTCCACTGGGCCAGAATGTGCAGGTTTTGCCCTTATTGGAGACCGAACCCATGCCCGCTTCATCAGCCCCCGCACCCCGCACCCACTTTGACGCGGCGGCCCGCGATTGGGACCAGCGTCCGATGTCAATGCAACTGGCCAGCGTGCCCGAGCACCTGCTGGCGCAAGTGCCTTTTTTTGCCGACCACCAGGTGCTGGACTTTGGCGCGGGCACTGGGCTTTTGTCCACGGCGATAGCGCCCAAGGTGGCCCACGTCACCGCGCTGGACACCTCGGCACAGATGCTGCAAGTGCTGAACGAAAAAGGCTTTGCCAACATCACCACGCGCCAGCAAGACATTTTTGCGGGCCTGCCCCAGCGCTACCACACCGTGGTCAGTTGCATGGCCCTGCACCACGTGGCCGACACCGCTGCGCTGTTGCACGCCTTTGCCGGCGCGCTGCACAGCGGCGGGCGCATAGCACTGGTCGATTTGTACGGCGAAGACGGCAGTTTTCATGGCGATAAAGAGACTAACGCGGCCAAAGGCGTGCAGCACTTTGGCTTTGCGCCCGAGGCCCTGCAAGCGCAGGCCGAGCAGGCCGGTTTTGCCGATATCGCCTTTAGCCATATTCAGGATATGCAACACCGCAATGGCCGCGCCTATCCGCTGTTTTTGATGACTGGGCGTCTGGCATATTGATATGGTCAAAAGCGCAGAATAAGTGGGCCAGAATGCAGCGCATCTTTGCTTTTTTCTTCAGGAGACACCGCCATGAAAGCTGACAACATTTTGCAAACCATCGGCAACACGCCGCACGTGCGCATCAACCGCCTGTTTGGCCCACACGCCAACGTTTGGGTCAAGTCCGAGCGCAGCAACCCCGGCGGCTCCATCAAAGATCGCATTGCACTGGCCATGATCGAGGACGCCGAAAAATCCGGCGCGCTGCAACCGGGCGGCACCATCATCGAGCCGACCTCGGGCAACACCGGCATTGGTTTGGCGCTGGTGGCGGCGGTCAAAGGTTACAAGCTGATTTTGGTGATGCCCGACAGCATGAGCATCGAGCGCCGGCGCCTGATGCTGGCCTATGGTGCCAGCTTTGATTTGACGCCCAAAGAAAAAGGCATGAAAGGCGCCATCGCTCGCGCCGAAGAATTGCAAGCGCAAACGCCCAACTCGTGGGTGCCGCAGCAATTTGACAACCCGGCCAACGCCGACATACACGCACGCACCACAGCGCAAGAAATTTTGGCCGACTTTGCGGGCGGACTGGACGTGCTGATCACCGGCGTCGGCACCGGCGGCCACCTGAGCGGCGTGGCGCGCGTGCTCAAAGCGAAGTTTCCGCAACTGAAAGTGTTTGCCGTCGAGCCGTCGCTGTCGCCGGTGATTTCGGGCGGCCAGCCGGGGCCGCACCCGCTGCAAGGTTTGGGCGCGGGCTTTATCCCCAAGAACTTGGATGTCACCCTGCTGGACGGCGTGATTCAGGTCGATGCTGAACCCGCACGCGAATACGCCCGCCGCAGCGCGCGCGAAGAGGGTATTTTGGTCGGCATTTCGTCTGGTGCCACGCTGGCCGCGATTGCGCAAAAACTGCCCGACCTGCCCGCTGGCAGCCGCGTGCTGGGCTTTAACTACGACACCGGCGAGCGTTATTTGTCGGTCGATGGCTTTTTGCCCGTTTAAGCATTAAAAACGCCTCTAGCCCTTATACAGCAAGCGCTAGGAGCTCTATTTTTGATAGCAAAATATACAGCGCGGCCAGCGCAGTCGCTGGGTCAGTAAAATCCGCGCTCCTTTGTTTGCCCTGCCCCGCCCGATAACCACGGGCCGGCCACACCATGATTCGTCTTTCTGAACTCAAACTCCCGCTGACGGCGCTGCCAGTCGTTGCCGTGCGCGACGCCGATGCCCCGGCTGAAACCGACGCCGACCGCGCCCCCGCGCCGCACCCCATTGCCGCGCTGCGCCAACTGGCGGCGCAGGCGCTGGGGCTGGCGGACGACAGCGCTATCGCCCAACTGGCAGTGTTTAAGCGCAGCTTTGACGCGCGCAAAGCGGCGCTGCTGGCGGTGTACATCGTCGATGTCACGCTGACCAAAGCCGCGCCATCACACGAAGCCGCCCTGTTGGCGCAACACGTTGGCAACCCGCATATCCAGCCGACACCGGACATGGCGTACCAGCCGCCGCCCCGCGCTGACAGCACCGACGCAGCAGAGGCGCTGCGCCCGGTGGTGATTGGCTTTGGCCCCTGCGGCATTTTTGCCGCGCTGGTGCTGGCGCAGCAGGGCTATCGGCCCATCGTGCTGGAGCGCGGCAAAGCGGTGCGCCAGCGCACACAAGACACCTGGGGGCTGTGGCGCAAACGCACGCTCGACCCCGAAAGCAACGTGCAGTTTGGCGAAGGCGGTGCGGGCACTTTCAGCGACGGCAAGCTTTACAGCCAAATCAAAGACCCGCGCCACCTGGGCCGCAAGGTGATGCACGAGTTTGTCAACGCCGGTGCCCCGCCCGAAATTTTGTACGCCGCGCACCCGCACATTGGCACCTTCAAGTTGGTGAAAGTGGTCGAAAATCTGCGCGCCCAAATCATCGCGCTGGGCGGCGAAGTGCGTTTTGGCCAGCGCGTCACCGACTTGCACATTGAAGACGGCCCCGGTGGGCGCCACGTGCGCGGCCTGCAAGTGCAAGACCTGTCCACGGGGGCCACCACCGATCTGCGCGCCGACCACGTCGTGCTGGCCGTGGGCCACAGCGCGCGCGACACCTTTGGCGTGCTCTACCGGCGCGGCGTGCGGCTACAGGCCAAGCCGTTTTCGATTGGCTTTCGCATCGAACACCCGCAAAGCGTCATTGACCGCGCCCGCTGGGGCCGCCACGCGGGTCACCCGGTGCTGGGCGCAGCCGACTACAAGCTGGTTCACCACGCCTCCAATGGCCGCGCCGCCTACAGCTTTTGTATGTGCCCCGGCGGCACGGTCGTGGCGGCGACCAGCGAGCCGGGCCGCGTCGTCACCAACGGCATGAGCCAGTATTCGCGCAGCGAGCGCAACGCCAATGCGGCTTTGGTCGTCGGCATTGCCCCCAGCGACTTTCCCAGCGACAGCGCCGCTTTTGTCGCTGCGCTGGGCGACGCTTTTGCCGACAGCCACGCGCCCGCTGGCCACGATGTGCATCCGCTGGCGGGCTTGGTGATGCAGCGCCAGCTGGAATCGAGCGCCTATGTGCTGGGCGGCAGCAACTACAGCGCCCCCGGCCAGTGCGTGGGCGACTTTTTGGCGGGCAAGCCATCAACGGCCTTTGCCAGCGTCACGCCGTCCTACCAGCCTGGCGTGCAGCCAACCGACCTGCGCAGCGCCCTGCCGCACTACGCCATCGAAGCACTGCAAGAAGCACTGCCGCAGTTTGGTAAAAAAATCAAAGGTTTTGATATGCCCGACGCGGTGCTGACCGGCGTCGAAACCCGCACTTCAGCGCCGCTGCAAATCACGCGCGGCGCGGACGGCCAAAGCCTCAACACCGCCGGTTTGTACCCGGCGGGCGAAGGCGCAGGCTACGCAGGCGGCATTTTGTCGGCGGGCGTCGATGGCATCAAGATGGCCGAGGCGGTGATGGTGCAGTTACAAGCACAAGCCAAGGATAGCCAAGGATGAACGCCTAGCCCTGCATGGCTTTGAGCGCGGCAATGCGCTCTTCAATCGGCGGATGCGTCGAGAACAACTGGCCACTGCCACCGGCAATGCCCATCGCGGCCATGCTCTTGGGCAGCTCGGCAGTGTGCGCGCCGCCCAAGCGGGCCAGCGCGTTGATCATCGGCTGGCGTCGGCCCATCAGCTGCGCAGCGCCGGCGTCGGCGCGGAACTCACGCTGGCGTGAGAACCAGGCCACGATGATGGCCGCCACAAAACCCAGCAAGATATCCAGCACCACCGTCGTCACCATATAACCAATACCGGGCCCACTGTTGTTGCTGTCGCCCTTGCGCAAAAAGCTATCGACCGCGTAGCCAATGGCGCGCGACAAAAACACCACAAAAGTGTTCATCACCCCCTGAATCAGCGTCATGGTGACCATGTCGCCGTTGGCAATGTGCGCCACCTCGTGGCCAATCACCGCCTCGATTTCTTCGTGCGTCATGCTTTGCAGCAGACCGGTAGAGACCGCCACCAGTGCCGAATTTTTGAACGCACCGGTGGCAAAAGCGTTCGGGTCGCCCTCAAAAATGCCAACTTCGGGCATACCGATGCCCGCTTTGTCGGCAAATTTGCGCACGGTTTCGACAATCCACGCCTCGTCTTGATTGCTTGGCTGCTCGATGATCTGTACGCCAGCGCTCCACTTGGCCACCGGTTTGCTGATCAGCAGCGAAATAATCGCCCCGCCAAAACCCATGATGAAGGCGTACCCCAGCAGCGCGCCAAAGTTCATGCCATTGGCAGTCAGGTAGCGGTTCACGCCCAGCAAGCTGGCAACGATACCCAGCACCACCACCACGGCCACGTTGGTCAATAAAAATAAAGCAATACGTTTCATAAATTTTCCTCAGCAAAAGGGGCGAAATACCTGTGCATCATCATAAAAGCAAGCGTTCTTATTGGCAGGCAACCAGCCACGGGGCTTGCCAGTCGATGGCTGGCAGCTGTGGGCTGGCGACAGTCCATTGAGCAGGCTGTTTTCAGCCAAGGTAGCGCACCGCATTGGGCGTCTTCGGCGGCACCAGACAAAAGATGGACGGGTACGCCACCAAGATGGCATGGGCATAAGCTGGCGATGCCACCACGCCCTTGTCACACAGTTTTTTGCACACACTGCCCAAGTCCATGAGCAAACCCACAGCGACTTCTGGAGCAGCCAGCAACACATCGGCAACTGTCACGCGGCGCACCGCAAGCTCAATAAGCACCGAGCGCAGTCCATGCAGCTTGGCTAGCAACGGCGGCGCATCCTTTAGACAAATAACCACAGGTTCGATAGCGATAGCGACTGGCACTTTGATAGGCACTGGGGGTCGCGGACAAAGCTTTTTTTCTTCTAATGGCGCAGGTTTTTCAGGCGTTTGGGGTTCGGTCTTTTCTGTCACTCGGCAGGGCGGCACATACGTTAATTCCGTTGGCTTGTCTGCGGGACTGAGCTTGAAATAGGCGCTGTGGCTAGCAAAGAACGTCGTCAATTTGGTGTTTTTTCGCAAAATAGTTTTTTGCCGCAACACGGGCACCGCTTGGGCCAACATTTGCGGTGCCTCACGCAAGTCCGGCAGAGCTTCCAAGATGCGTTGGACCATATCGGGCAAAACCACGGGTGGCGTGGAAGGAGGCAGAGGAGGCAGAGGAGTGGGGACTGATTTGGGCTTGGGTATAGCCACCAACACAGGTGGCAAGGGCGCAGTAGCAACAACGTCCGCTGTTGGCGCAGCCGGTGACGGCGTAAACCGTACCACCCGGTCGTAATACGCCTCAGCGCCTGTAAACAGAAGGCTTCCCATCGAAAAACACCAGACTTCGCAGCCCCATTCGCGCAGGCGCACGGCCAGCGGGGCAAAGTCGGCATCGCCCGAGGCGATAGCAAACAGGCGCACGCCTTGCTGAAAGTGCAGCGCCACTGCGTCGGCAATCAGGGCGGCGTCGGTGGTGTTTTTGTCTAAGGCCAAATTGGGAAAGGTGCGTGCGCCCAAACTGCGCCACACCGCCGCCAGCGACTGCAAACGCGCCGGTGCGCCATACGCCCGGCAGACACTCACCCGCCCGGCCCGCGCCTGCAACTGCGCCCAAGCCGATTCCAGCGCCAGCGCATCCGAAAAGTTATCGGCATCAACCAAAAACGCAGCCTGCGGCCCACCCACTGCTGCGGTGCCGGGCACCACGCTTACCCAGCGATCAAGCGCCATGCCAACGCCTCGCCCGCGCGCAGGGGTTTGAGTTCGGCTTCGCCAAAGGCAAAGCTGTCGGGCGGCGTCCAGCTGTCGCGTTGCAAGGTGATGGTGCCGCTGTTGCGCGCCAAGCCGTAAAAGTCAGCGCCGTAAAAGCTGGCAAAACCTTCCAACTTGTCCAGCGCACCGGCATTGTCGAAGGCTTCGGCGTACAGCTCGATGGCGGCGTGGGCGGTGTAGCAACCGGCGCAGCCGCTGGCGTGCTCTTTCAGGTGCGCAGCGTGTGGCGCGCTGTCGGTGCCCAAAAAGAATTGGGGCGATCCGCTGGTGGCGGCTTGCACCAGCGCCAAGCGGTGCTTTTCGCGCTTGAGCACCGGCAGGCAGTAGTAATGCGGGCGAATACCACCGGTGAAGAGGGCGTTGCGGTTGTACAGCAGGTGGTGCGCCGTGAGGGTGGCGGCGGTGAAGCGGTTGGCGCTGGTCACGTATTGCGCGGCTTCTTGCGTGGTGATGTGTTCAAAAACAATTGTCAGCTCGGGAAAATCACGGCGCAGCGGGATCAACTGCGTGTCGATGAACACCGCTTCGCGGTCAAACAGGTCAATATCGGGCGAGGTGACTTCGCCGTGAACCAGCAGCGCCATCCCGGCGCGCTGCATGGCTTCGAGCGTCGGGTAGATATTGCGCAAGTCGGTTACACCGGCATCGCTGTTGGTGGTGGCACCGGCCGGGTAGAGCTTGGCGGCCACCACGCCAGCAGCCTGGGCGCGGGCGATTTCATCGGGTGGCAGCTTGTCGGTCAGGTACAGCGTCATCAACGGCTCAAAAGCCAAGCCAGCGGGCACGGCGGTCACGATGCGCTCTTTGTAGGCCAGCGCCTGCGCGGCGGTGGTCACCGGTGGGCGCAGGTTGGGCATGATGATGGCGCGGCCAAACTGCGCCGCCGTGTGCGGCACCACGGTGTGCAAAGCGTCACCGTCGCGCACGTGCAAATGCCAGTCGTCCGGGCGGGTGAGGGTCAGGGAGTCAATGCGGGAGGTGGTGAGTGTGGTGGGGGTGTTGGATGCGGTCATGGGGGAGGATTCTCCCACCCACCGGCAAGCTATCAAAATGGTAGCTTGCACCGCATATACCATAAGGGCTAGAGGCCTAAAAGGCTATAACTTTGGCGCTCTTTAGTGCGGTGTTTAGGTGTTTACTGCGGATCAATGCCCACCACATCCAGCGCTTCGCGCAGCGAGTCCAGTGCGTCGCGTACCAAAAAGGTTTGCGCATCGTCGGCCACACATTGGCGAATGGCGTCGTGGCTGATGGTTTTAATGAACTGCGCCAGCGCTTGGGCATTTTCTTGCGTGAGGTCGGCGGTGATGAGGACGGGGGTTTTCATGCTGAATATTTCTCAGGTAACGCACAAGGTGTGCGCGTTGCATATTAGTCCACCCATCCTAGTGCCTAGAGGCTTGTTTAAGCTGGCAACGCAAAATCTAAATGGTAGTTTTGCGGCCCGCGTGCGGCGATTTTTAGGGCACCTAAGCGGTTGCCGAGTGTGGCGCAGCGTGCCAGCGACCAGCCTTTTTCCAAGCCAAACAACAGCGCACCGCGCCAAGCGTCGCCGCAACCAGTAGGGTCAACAATGCTGCTGGGTGTGGCTGGGGCGATATGGGTTTTTTCACCATCTACCCACACTTCACAGCCCTGCCCACCCAGCGTCACCACCAAACCGCGCACTTTGCGCGAGAGTTGCTCCAAGCTCCAGCCGGTGCGCTCGCACAGCATCTTGGCTTCGTAGTCGTTCACCGCTACCCAACTGGCTTGCTCGACAAAACCAGCCAGCTCTTCGCTGCTGAACATCGGCAGGCCTTGGCCGGGGTCGAACACAAAAGGGACATCTGCCGCCTTGAACTGCGCTGCGTGCTCCAGCATGGCGTCGCGCCCGTCGGGGGCGACGATGCCCAGCGCCACGCCCAACGTGCCCAACAGAGCGGGTTCGATGCGCTGGGTGTGCGCTTGCATCATGGCACCGGGGTGAAAGGCAGTGATTTGGTTGTTGTCGCGGTCGGTCATGATCATGGCCTGCGCGGTGTAGGTGTCGCCCACTTGGGTGATATGTGCGGTACTGATGCCCAGTGACTGCAGGCGCGCCAGATAGTCCTGGCCGTCGTTGCCCAACGTTGCCATTGGCAAGGGATTGCCGCCCAGCAGTTTCAGGCTGTAGGCAATGTTGCCAGCGCAGCCGCCAAAGTCGCGCCGCAGCGAGGGCACCAAAAACGACACGTTCAAAATGTGCAGTTGCTCGGGCAATATCTGCTCGGCAAAGCGGCCCTCAAAAGTCATGATGGTGTCAAACGCCAACGAGCCGCAAATTAAAGCTGCCATATCAAAGTTCCATTTCAGCCAAAGGGCTGGTTCAAGGGTAAAAAGCCAGCACCCGGTAGCCCGCAATGGACGCACCATCCAGTGCCAGTTCGACTTGCAAATTGCCGCTCCAGTCGCCGTGCGCGGCCAAGGTGCGCGGTGCCGACAGGTCTTTGCGCGTAAACACCCGGCGCAGCACGGTTTTTTCTTGCGCATCGGTGAGGGTCAACTCGATGGCAGGAATCTCCAACACATTGCCCGAGGTGTTTTTTAGCGCGATAGCGAATTGGTAGGTGTCGCCCTGCACTTTGTTAAATGAAGAGCTGTCAATCACCACCGAAGAAATATGCCGATACGGTGCCACCTTGCACTGCAATGGCGCACACAAACCCTGCAAAAAAGGGCCCCATTGTGGATACGCCGCCGCCAGATAGTTGCGCTGGTGCAGCACCATTTGCAAGGCCAGCAGCACCGCCAGCAGCGCACTCAACAGCCCTAGCGCGGCACGCACCTCCCACTGACGCCAAAATGCCTGACGGCGTGCGGTGCGGACAAACGATGGCTCTAAGGTGCTGTCAGGCGGGGGTACATCAGAACGCACCGAATGCTCTGGCTGCTCTGATGATGCTGGCAGTGGTGCTACAAGCGTTGCAGGCGTTGTCGGTGTTGTCGGCGTTGCAAATGCGGGTAGCGTTGCCGGTGCAGCCGACCGCAGTCGCACAGAGGGCACATAGGTGTCATCGTGCAATACAGGTTCAATGCGCTCGTCCATGGGCGGCAGCACCAACTGTGCCACCCAGTCAGGCGTTTTTGTGGACTCAGGCTCAGGCTCAGGCTCAGGCTCAGGCTCAAGCACCGGCACCGGCACTGGCACTGGCACTGGCACTGGCGCAGGTTCAGGCTCTGGCTCTGGCTCTGGCTCTGGCTCTGGCTCTGGCTCTGGCTCTGGCTCTGGCTCTGGCTCTGGCTCTGGCGTGATGTCTATGGCTGGCGCTGAAGTTTTATCGGTCGGCACCGCTTCAAACGACACAGAAAAATCAGCAGGGGCTTCTTCAAACAGTGCTGCAAAGTCGGGTGGCGCTTCTTCAAACAGGGCAGAAAAATCTGGCTCTGGCTCTGGCTCTGGCTCTGGCTCTGGCTCTGGTTCAGGCTCAGGTTCAGGTTCAGGTTCAGGTTCAGGCTCAGGTTCAGGTTCAGGTTCAGGTTTAGGCGCAGGCTCTGGTGCTGGTGCTGGTGCTGGTGCTGGTGCTGGTGCTGGTGCTGGTGCTGGTGCTAGCTCAGGTTCAGGTTCAGATAGCAAGGGCGCTGCATTGGCCAGCAGCGGTTCAGAAATGACCGGTACATTGTCTGCACTGGGTGTCATGTCCGAAGTGAGGGCCGGATCGGGGGCTGCTTGCAGATAGGCGGTGGCGTCAAAAACCTGCTGGCACTGACCACAGCGCACCCAGCCATCAGAGATGCGCAGTTGATCGGCAACTACCTTGAACAGGGTTGCACAAGATGGGCAGCGGGTGTTCTGGCTCATTGGCTAAGAATTGTAGAAGCGCCCGACGGCAGCAGCGTCTAGCAGTGGCGTCAACGCGCGCCTGTCATCAAAATCCAGCCGTCTTCGGTGTCGGCCACTGTCAGCGTCAGATAGGGGGCGTAAGCGTCTTTCAGCTCTTGTGCTTGGCGCTCCAAAATACCGGCCAGCACCAGTTGGCCTCCAGCGGCGACGTGGCTGCACAGCAGCGGTGCCAACACCTTCAGCGGTGTCGCCAAAATGTTGGCCAGCACGGTTTGATAGAGACCGCCAGCCTTGTCGGGCAGGCCCGCATTCAACTGCACTGCATTCGCGTCGGCGTTGTATTGGGTCGATTCGACCGCCGCCGTGTCAATGTCCACCGCGTCAATGTCGTTGGCACCAAACTTGGCCGCGCCAATTGCCAAAATGCCCGAGCCACAGCCGTAGTCCAGCACCCGGCCCAGCCCGGGAGCCGCCGCTTGGCGGGCAATCCAGCGCAAACACATCCGTGTCGTTGGGTGCGTGCCGGTACCAAACGCCAGACCGGGGTCCAGGCGAATCACCCGCGTTGCCTGCGTGGGCAGCTCGTGCCAGGTCGGCACAATCCAAAACTCGGGCGTGATTTCGACCGGCGTAAATTGCGATTGCGTCAGCCGCACCCAGTCTTGATCGGGCACGGCGGCCAGGCCCAGCATTTGGCAGCCAGCAAAAAAATCTTGCGCCGACAGCAAATCAAGCGCCTCTTGCGCCTGCGCTTCTTGGGCAAACAGCGCCAGCACGCGGCTGCGCTGCCAGCCGTCTTTGGGTGGGGGCATTCCCGGTTCGCCAAACAGTGCCTGTTCGGCGTCGGTTTGGGCGTCGGCGTCTTCGACGGAGACACTCAGCGCGTCCAGCGCGTCCAGCGCGTCGCTCAGGGTTTCGACCCGGTCTTGCGGGCACATCAGGCTCAGTTCATACATGGCGTTGCGCCTTATTCACAGACAAAAGAGAGAACAAAAAAAAGAGAACGAAGAAAGAGAACAAAACCGCCAATAAAGAAAGCGGGCCCGCACCCGCATTGGGCGTGGGCCCGTGTTCGGGGGCAGTCAGGGCACCGATCAGCGCTGGCGCTGCGACAGCCACTCTTCCAAATAGTGGATATTGGTGCCGCCGTCCATAAACTTGGCATCCACCATCAGCTCGCGGTGCAGTGCCACGTTGCTGTTAATGCCTTCGATGACGGTTTCT
>CAIRYF010000377.1 GCA_903882725.1 uncultured Simplicispira sp. | reverse complement strand
TGCCTTGCAAAATCAGCCATGCAGTGTGTGGGCTCATGCAGGCACCAAAGTCGCGCAGCCCTTCGCGCCGCGCGCGCAGCAAAAAGGCACCCACGCTGGACTCTTCGCTGAACACCATGTTGTGAAAGCCGTCATAGGGCTCGGTTAGCTCGCTGAATTTGCCCTGTGCGCGTGGGCCGTCCCAGTCAAAACCGCCACCATCGACCACCACGCCGCCAATCACCGTGCCGTGGCCCGAGAGAAATTTGGTTGCCGAGTGGTAGACCAAATCCGCGCCATGCTCCAACGGCTTGATGAGCCACGGCGAGGTCAGTGTCGAATCGACCAGCAGCGGCACACCCGCGTCGTGCGCAATGCTGGCGACGGCGGCGATGTCCAGCACCTCCATGCCGGGGTTGCCGACGGTTTCGCCAAACAACAGCCGGGTATTGGGGCGGATGGCCGCCTTCCAGCCGTCGAGGTCGCCCGGCGGCACAAAGGTGGTTTCAATGCCAAAGCGGCGCAGCGTGTAGTGCAGCAGGTTGTGCGAGCCGCCATACAGCGCGGTGCTGGCGACGATGTGGCTGCCTGCGCCCATCAGCGTGGCAATCGACAGGTGCAGCGCCGCTTGGCCGCTGGCCACGGCAATGGCACCGACGCCGCCCTCTAGCGCCGCCACGCGCTGCTCTAGCACCGCGTTGGTGGGGTTGCTGATGCGGCTGTAAACGTGGCCGGGGCGCTCCAAGTTGAACAGCGACGCGGCGTGGTCGCTGGACTCGAAAACAAAAGAAGTGGTCAGGTGGATGGGCACGGCGCGTGCGCCAGTGGCCGGGTCAGGGCTGGCACCGGCGTGCAGCGCCAAGGTGTCAAAGCCAGGGTCAGAGTAGCCGGGCATCTGTTTGTCTCCCATGTTGTCAATGCAGCCCGGCATTGTGGGCTATATTTGTTGCCCATTAGATTGATCACATTGACCTGTGCCCAGCGCACACCGCCCCCCGGAGTCCACCATGAAAGTCAGCGATATTCTTCGTGTCAAGGGAAACACCACCCTTTACACCGTCACTCCCAGCGAGACACTGGCCTCGGCCATTGAGGTCATGGCGGAAAAGGACATTGGCTCTTTGGTCGTCATGGAACATGGTGATTTGGTGGGAATGTTGTCTTTTCGTGAAGTCATTCAAGCAGTAGCGCGCAACGGCGGTGTCGGCACCAAAGTTATCCGCTCAGTGATGGACGATGCGCCCCTGACCTGTACCCTTGAGACCGACATTGACGAAGTGCGCCGCATGATGTTGGGTTGCCACGCACGCTATATGCCGGTGATGGACAAAGCCATGTTGATGGGTGTGGTCAGCTTCTATGACGTGGCCAAAACCGTGGTGGACAGCCAGAACTTTGAAAACAAAATGCTCAAGGCCTATATCCGCGACTGGCCAGCAGAAGGTGAAGCAGCCCCGGATGCCACTGAAAATAAGGGATGAAAATAAGCTAAAGCGCTTGCCAGTAAAGCGCTTCTAGCTATTTTTTTGATAGTGTATGGTCAGGCTGCCACGTAACGTATCGATTTATCTTGGTACAAAGATTCAGGTGTAAGCTGAAACAAGTGCTCGCAGGTTTTTGAGGCCGTCAACAAGTGCCAATTTACCGAGATATGGCAAAGACTTTATCCCCCCCCCGCGCGTTCCATCGTCCGGGGGCAAGTTCATTACAAAGTCTGAGGAGGTCAAATTGATCTTCAACCAATACATAAAACATCGACCCCGACTGCGTCCTTACCTGAAAGGGCTGTGCCGTGGTACTAACCGACTCTAACCGCGTTCAGGATGACGGCGTACAGATGGTCGCAGACGCTGCTGTAGCCCGGTGGGAGTCCATGGTCGATGCCCTGATGCCGGTACTGGGGAGACGGGGCATTGCTGCGCTGTATCGGCGCACTTTGGATGTGGCAGGGCGCACGCACCCATGCTTGCTATTGGCGCGCGAAAGCGCAGAGTACGTTTGTTTCGAGCCGCTGCACCAAGTGCTGCTAGCGCAGTCCGCCAACCAGGCCGCCATGGCTACAGATGCCTCTATCCAGACCTTTCACGAGTTACTCAATAGCTTGATCGGCATCGCTTTGACCCAAAAGTTGCTCGGCAGCTTGTGGTCACCCACCTTCAGCGGCTCGCCCGTTCAGAACAGATAGAAATGACTGACAAAGTAAAAATCAACCGGCTCGCGACGGGTGTGCCAGGTCTTGATGTCATTCTTGCGGGGGGACTGCCGGAGTACTCCTTCAACCTCATTGCGGGGCCACCGGGCTGCGGCAAAACCACCTTCGCGCACCAGATGATGTTTGCGCTGGCCACGCCCGAGCGACCGGCCTTGTATTTCACCGTGCTGGGCGAGCCGCCGCTGAAAATGCTGCGCTATCAGCAGCAGTTTTCTTTTTTCGACAGCGCCAAGGTCAACGACTCCATTCGCTTCATCAACTTGTCAGACGAGACCGTTGACGGCGACTTGGGCGTGGTGCTGGGCAAAATCACTGAGCACGTGCAGGCGTGCAATCCGGCGCTGGTGTTTGTTGACTCGTTTCGCTCGGTGGTCATGGCCAGCAACGGCAATGGAAAACCACACAGCGACTTGCAGATGTTTGTGCAGCAGCTGGGTATGTTGATGACCAGCTGGCAGGCCACCACCTTTTTGATCGGTGAATACTTCAACGAAACCGATGCCAACCCGGTCTTCACCGTGGCAGATGGCCTCATCTGGCTGCGCCAGAGCGTGCAGCGCAACTCCATGGTGCGCAAGATGGAGATCCTGAAAATGCGCGGCCAGCCTACCTTGCCGGGACTGCACACTTTCCGTATCAACCAGAATGGGTTGCAAGTTTTTCCTCCTGCGGGGCGCGATTTGGTGGGGGACTTCTCGAAAATTGAAGCCCAAGAGGGCCGCTTGTCCATAGGCGTGCCGGGGCTAGACGCCATGCTGGGCGGTGGAATTCCGCGTGGTTATTCGCTGTTGGTGGCGGGCCCTTCGGGGTCGGGCAAAAGTATTTTGGCTGCCTCTTTTTTGGCCGAAGGCGCACGCCAAGGCGAAACGGGTGTGATTGCCGCGTTCGAGCAGCCGCCCAGTGCAACGCGCAACCCGGTGATTGCAGCGCTGATTGCATCGGGCGCAGTGGGCTTGGTCGACAGCCGGGCACCAGACCTGTCGATTGACGAAATTGTGCTGTTGCTGTTGAAAGAAATTGACCGACTCAAGGCCACCCGGGTCGTCATCGATTCG
>CAIRYF010000376.1 GCA_903882725.1 uncultured Simplicispira sp. | reverse complement strand
TGAATGCGCGGCGCAAACGTGGCGCTGAACATCATGGTTTGCTTGCGGTCAATGGTGAGTTGGTTGATTTCAGCCAAGTCGTCCGAGAAACCGAGGTCCAACATACGGTCGGCTTCGTCCACCACCAAAAACTGCACCTTGTCGAGCTTGATTTGCATCGAGCGCTGCAAATCCAGCAAACGGCCCGGCGTGGCCACCACCAAGTCAGCGTTTTGCAGCTTGGCAATTTGCAGCTGGTAAGGCATACCGCCGACCACGTTGGCCACGCGCAGGCCACGGGCGTGCTTGACCAAGTCGATGGCGTCGTGCGCCACTTGCTGGGCCAGCTCGCGGGTGGGGCAGACAATCAGCGCGCCGGGAACGGCGGGCTTGAAGTTGCGCTGGTTGGTCGGGTCTTTGCGCTTGGCGCGCTTGGGCGGCGCTTCGCCACGGGCGACAGCGTCGGCCACGGATTGATCGTATTCAGCGCGCAATGCGGCTTCGGCTTCGGCTTGCTGGCGAATCAGCGTGTGCAGTACCGGCAGCAAGAAGGCAGCGGTCTTGCCGCTGCCGGTCTGACTGGAAACCATCAGATCGATAAAGCGGCCGCCTTCAGCGCCAGCGCCCATGGCCAAGGGAATGGCCTTGTCTTGCACGCTGGTGGGCTGGGTGTAGCCCAAGTCGGCTACGGCTTGCACCAGCTCAGGTGCCAAGCCCATGGCGACAAAGCCATTGGGCTTGTCGGTGACAGCTACGTCATCCGCATCCGCAGCTACAGCCACCGACTTAGCGGCAATCGCAGCAATGGTGTCTTGCACAGCAACATCTGTCGCGGCAACAAAAGATTCAGCAGGCGCGAAGTCGCCCTGCACTTGGAAAGTGTCAGTCATATTTTTTCTCACACGAAAGCGAACGTCGGCGTGGCCGACGGTGGCATCGTCAATGGTTAAAAAACATCAACCATCAAACGAAACCTGCACTGGCGTGGCTGGTGCGGCTGGGTATTTGTGCGATACGAGGGCAAAAAATTATTTTTGCCCTTGGCGTTCGCGACCCGGCGTGTGAGGGGAGATGCGCAATCTGCACAGCGAATGTACGGTGCAGTCCGAGATTATGGCATGGTTACGGGTTTTCCCGCAAGACCCTACAATCATCTGTAAAACATCTACAGTGCAAAGAGCTGCGCTCGGTAATGCGCTAGCTCTTCAATTGATTCATATACATCGGCCAGTGCGGTATGTTTTTGTGCCTTTTTGAAGCTGGAGTAAGCCGTCGGCTTCCAGCGCTTGGCCAGCTCTTTGAGGGTGCTGACATCGACGTTGCGGTAGTGAAAAAAGGCCTCTAGCTTGGGCATATACAGCGCCAAAAAGCGCCGGTCTTGGCCGATGGTATTGCCACACATGGGCACCTTGCCCTTGGGGGCGTAGCGCTTTAAGAACTGCAAAATTTGCTCTTGTGCCTGCTCTTCGGTCAGCGTCGAGGCTTTGACTTTGTCAATCAGCCCGCTGCGGCCATGTGTGCCCTTATTCCAATTGTCCATTTGGCCCAGCAGCTCGTCCGACTGGTGGATCACGAGCACCGGGCCTTCAATGCGCGGCTCTAAATTGGGCCCGGTGACGATGACGGCAATTTCGATGATGCGTTCTTTTTGCGGATTCAAGCCGGTCATTTCGCAATCCAGCCAAATCAAATTTTGATCGGATTTGGCCAGCACGGACAGCGGTGCAGTGGGTAATTCGGCGGAAGTGACAGGAGGGAAAGAGGTAATTTCTGACATACGCGCGATTGTCGCTGATGCCCTACACTCGCGCCTCATGCCTGAAATGCCTGTGGCCCCATCGGCCTCCCTCCCCCCTTCGCTGGCCATGACCTTGGCTTTTATCGTTGCCCTTGTCTTAGGTCTGCTGCTGAAATTTTGGCTGGCCTCGCGCCAAATTCGCCACGTGGCGCGCCAGCGCAGCGCCGTGCCCAACGCTTTTGCCCAAGGCATCACGCTCCAAGCACACCAAAAAGCGGCCGACTACACCATAGTCAAAGCGCGCTTTAGCCTGCTAGAAATGGCCCTGGGTGCCGCCATGCTGATCGGCTGGACGGTGCTGGGCGGACTGGACGCGCTCAACCAATGGCTGCTGGCCTCTCTGGGCGCTGGCATGGCGCAGCAACTGGCGCTGCTGGCAGCGTTTGTGCTGATCAGCAGCCTGATTGACCTGCCCGCCACGCTGTACCAAACCTTTGTGATTGAGCAGCGCTTTGGCTTTAACCAAATGACGCTGCGCCTGTGGCTGGGCGATTTACTCAAATCAACGCTGATTGGCGCGCTGATCGGTCTGCCCATTGCGGCGCTGATGCTGTGGCTGATGGGCGCTGCCGGCGCGCTGTGGTGGCTGTGGGCGTGGGCTTTTTGGATGGGTTTTAACCTGCTGCTGATGGTGGTTTATCCGACGTTTATTGCGCCGCTGTTCAATAAATTTCAGCCACTGGAAGACGAATCATTGAAAGCGCGCGTCACCGCGCTGATGCAGCGCTGCGGTTTTGCCGCCAAGGGGCTGTTTGTGATGGACGGCAGTCGGCGCAGCGCCCATGCCAACGCCTACTTCACCGGCTTTGGCGCGGCCAAACGGGTGGTGTTTTACGACACGCTGCTGCGCCAACTCTCGCCCGGCGAGGTCGAAGCGGTGCTGGCGCACGAGCTGGGCCACTTCAAACACCGCCACATCGTGCGCCGCATGGTGCTGTTGTTTGCCCTGAGCCTGGCCGGCTTTGCCCTGCTGGGCTGGTTGATGTTGCAGCCGTGGTTTTACAGCGGCCTGGGCGTGCGCCCCAGTTTGTCGCTGCTGGTGGCCAATCTGCCAGCGTCCATGCCCGCCGAGCCCAACAACGCACTGGCGCTGGTGCTGTTTTTGCTGGTGGTGCCGGTGTTTACCGTGTTTTTGGGGCCGCTGTTTGCCAGCCTGTCGCGCCGTGATGAATTTCAGGCAGACGCCTACGCCGCTGCCCAAGCCGATGGCGGCGATTTGGCCTCGGCGCTGCTCAAGCTGTACCAAGACAACGCTGCCACCCTGACGCCCGACCCGGTGTACGTGCAGTTTTATTATTCCCACCCGCCGGCCAACGAGCGCTTGGCGCGCCTGCCAGCACCCACTTTGCCTGATTTATGACCAAATATGCATCAAAACAGGCTATAGCCCTTACGCTACAAGCGCTTATAGCTATTAAAAAAATAGCAAATTCTGCCTGCCCATCATGAACCAGCGCAGCAGTTTGCAGCCCGGTTTGGTGGTCGCCAGCCACGGGCGCCATTGCATGGTCGAGTCGCCCGACGGCACGCGGCGCATTTGCCACCCGCGCGGTAAAAAAAGCCAATCGGTCGTCGGCGACCAGGTGCTGTGGCAAGCCGCACCCACGGGCCAAGGCGACGAAGGCACTATCGAAAAAGTGCAAGAACGGCGCAACCTGTTCTACCGCCAAGACGAAATTCGCACCAAGTCGTTTGCCGCCAACCTCGACCAAGTGCTGATTTTGATCGCCGCCGAGCCGGTGTTTTCTGAGAGCCAACTGGCGCGCGCGCTGATTGCCGCCGAAGCGGCGCACATCCAGCCGCTGATTGCGCTGAACAAGACCGACTTGGTCGAGCCCTTTGCCCGCGCTTGGGAGCGTCTGCTGCCCTACCGGCGCATGGCCGATGCCGATGGCCAACACCACTACGGCGTGCTGGCGCTGTCGCTGACCGCCTCGGGCGAGGTCGATCGCGATCTGCTGATGCAGCACCTGCGCGGCAAAACTACGCTGGTGTTGGGGCCGTCCGGCTCGGGCAAAAGCACCTTG